>CALVUY010000018.1 GCA_944363705.1 uncultured Bacilli bacterium
CCCATAAAAATAAAAAAATCCTTATATCATAAGGACTTCGCGAAAGATGGGCATAAAATATTTATGGGCATAAAAGGTGCTTAAATTACCAGAATGGTAGTTTAAATAATACTTTCTTTCATTATGACTTAAAAGAATAGAGGATAATTCTATTCTTTTTTATGTGCATAAATGAAAGGAGTAAGAAGATGAAAAAGATATTATTAGAAACAAGTTTTAGTAAAATTTATATGATAGTAATGATTATAATAACTCTATTAATATTAGGAGGATACTTTTCTTATGCAATGTTTACAGTATCAAAAGAAAAGAGTAATGCTGTTAGTATAGTAACAGGTAACTTAACTTATAAGTTATTAGTAGATGGAGAAGAAGGAAATACTTTAACAGTACCTGCCAATAGTAGGCAAGACTTTATAGTAACATTATCTAATCCTAATAATAGAATAGCAAGATTTAACTTTTATTATCTAGGAGATTTACCTGATGGAGTAGATATAGGATATATAGAAAAAGATGAGTATAATGTTCCACCGACTGAAACAGGAATAAACTTAGAGAAAGTAGATACAACAGGAAGTAGTAATACATATATAGTAAGAGTTGCAAATACTACAGAAAGTGAAATAAGTATAGAATTAGGAGTAAGTGTCGGATTAGATTATAATGATTTAGAATTACCTAGTGATGGACATTTACTAAGAAAGATAATATCAACGGGAACAGTTAAAGAAGTAATAGAAGATGATATCATGAATAGATTAAACTATGAAGATAGTGAGCAGACATTTGTAACAGGAAGTAACCCATATAATTATGTATGGTACTCTGGAAAATTATGGAGAGTAGTATCAATAGATCCAAGTGATAACAGTGTAAAGCTAGTAACACAATGGAATATAAGCACAGCTTCTTATGATGATGATAGTAGTGCTTTTGAAGGAAGTTATATGGAAATGTGGTTAAACGATACAACAGTAGATGGTTTTCTAGGTAATTTAAGAGAGCCAGAGAAATTTATTAAGATGGATAGTAAATGGAATGCAAGTATGATGAGCGATGGCAGTAAACTACCTAGTGAAGAAGAAGGTGGAACAGTAGTAGAAGATGCAGTAGGACTTTTAAATATATATGAAGCTACAGCTGGTCAAGGAGGTAATGCTGCTGCTAGATGTTTAAGTAATGGACTTGTATGGTGGACTTTAACACCTGTTACTTCTTCTGAAGTTTATAGAATTTTAGTAAATAGGAATATTAATAATGTCAATGTTTCAGTTCGTGTTGGGATAAGACCATCAATAAATTTAAAACCAGAAATAAAAATAGTTGATGGAGACGGAAGTGAAAATAATCCATACAGATTAGAAAGTGATAGTGATAGTAATCTATCAGGTACACTATTAAATACAAGATATAGTGGAGAATATATAAGTTTCGGAACAGGGGAAAATAATTTATATAGAATAGTAAGTCATGAGACAGACGGCTTAACTAAGATAACGAGTGCAGAGTCATTAAAAGAAAATGGTATCTTTAAACGTATGTCTTTTGGAGATACAATATATTATTCAAGTACAAATACAATAGGAAGTTTTCTTAATGGAGAATATTTAACTAGTAATACTTATTTAACAAATGAACAAGTTAATATGATAGAATATAATACAACATGGTATTTAGGAACAGTAGGTAATGGTAGTTATAGATTAGCAAAGTACACGGATATTAATATGACCTCATTAACTTCTAATATAACTGTTGTAAAAGTAGGTATGTTAAGAATTGGAGAGTTGTTGGCAGGTCAATTTAATAATCATGTTAATAGTTCTACTTATTGGACTTTGACACCGGCTAACTCATCTAATATGTTTAATATAAATAATGATGGAAATAGTTATGGTTATAGTAATTCTGGTGGTTTATATATTCATCCTTCCCTAAACCTAAAACAAAATGTCATTATAACAGGCGGTGATGGAACTTTACAAAATCCATTTGAAGTAGCCTTACAATAATAAATTATCGTCAAAACTCTTGACGTTTTTTCTTTTCTCCTTATATAATCATTAAAGAAAGAAGGTATTATATGTTAATAATAGGTTCTCATGTAGGATATAAAAAAGATAGTGGTCTAGTTGGAAGTGTAGAAGAAGCTTTAAGTTATGGAGCGAATACTTTTATGTTTTATACAGGGGCTCCGCAAAATACTATTAGAAGTAGTATTGATTTAGATAATGTTAAGAAAGCTTATGCTTTGATGAGTGATAATGGTATTGATAAAAATAATGTAATAGTTCATGCTCCTTATATCATTAACCTTGCAAATGGAGATGAAAGTAAATTTAACTTCTCATGTAATTTTTTAAGTGAAGAGTTAAAACGCGTTAATACATTTGGTTTTAAATATCTAGTTTTACATCCAGGAAGTCATGTGGGACAAGGAGTCGATACTGGTATCTCAAATATTATTAAAGCCCTTAATCTTGTTTTAGATAAAGATAATAGTGATGTAATGATATTACTTGAAACTATGGCAGGTAAGGGTAGCGAAGTAGGTAGAAACTTTGAAGAGTTAAAAACTATTATAGATGGAGTTTCTAAAAAGAATAGAATTGGTGTTTGTTTAGATACATGTCATTTAAATGATGCAGGTTATGATTTAAATAGTTTTAATGAAGTATTAGATTCTTTTGATAAACTTATTGGTATAGATAAAATTAAATGTATTCATATTAATGATAGTAAGAATATAATTTCATCTCATAAAGATAGACATGAAAATATAGATAAAGGTACTATAGGATTAAATACTTTAATAAAAGTAATAGATTATGATAAATTAAAAGATGTTCCTAAAATATTAGAAACACCTTATATAGATGGAAAAGCACCATATAAAGAAGAAATAAAACTAATTAAAAGTGTTAGTCAGCAGTAACTGTACATGCTGTATTAGGAATTTTCCCAATATGATAAACTATCTTATATGTACTATTATCTAAACAAACTAAATTCATAGTGTAAGTTTCTTTGTTATTTTTTTTGGTATATCTAATTTTAGCATCACTACAATCTATATTTTCATCAGCATATGGTTTAATTAAATCAGCATTAATTAAATCTTGATAAGTAATATCTACACATCCAGTAAAGTTTAAAGTACCGAGACTTGTTATATCTTCTTTTTCTCTTCCTACATAAATTTCTGCTGCTTCTATTAAACTATCAGCATAATATTCATAAGCTTTTTTTTCATTATTATTTACTAAAGCAATTATTGATGGCACCACCATAATAAGTATTAAAGCCATTATAACAATAGTGGCAATTAATTCAATTAATGTGAATCCTTTTTTATTCATAAATTATCTCTCCTATGATAAATTATATCATAGTTTTTCTTTCTAGAGATAAGTATTCTTTAAATTCATGATAATAGTTGACACACCACTATATATATCATCTCTAATATTTCCTCTTAAATTAAGTAAAATACTATTATCTTTTAATAAAATATTATAGTTTTCTTTTAAAAAGTTGCAAATAACAATCGCTTCATCTTCTGTAGGATAAATATTTTTACTTTCTAAGTATCCCATTACTAAATGGGGATTTAATACTTTAATATTATTTTTAATTATTCTTTCTATCATTTTTTTCTCCTTTATTTAATTTATATGTAGTAAAATTAAAATTATGTGATAAACTAGTAAGGAAAGAAGGTGTTGTAGTTTGAGAATAAAACAGAAAGTCAATAAGAAAAACATTAATAGAAGAGAAAGAAAATATACTGTTAATGGCAATACTTATAAGAAAAGATTTTTCTTTTTAGGTAGTGTTTTAGTTGTTTTATTTTTAGTAATAACACTTAGACTTTATCATGTAATGTTAAGAGAACAGTCTTATTATCAAGAAGAACTTACGACTCTTGCTACCACAGTAGTAGAAGGGCCTAGTTCTCCAAGAGGGAGAATACTTGATCGTAATGGAAAAGTAATAGTTGATAATAAAGCAGTTAAGACAATTTATTATAATAAAGATAAGAGTAGAGGAACTAAAGAAGAAATAGAACTTGCTTATAAAGTTTCTAGTCATCTTAGTCTAGATTATGATAGAGTGTCTGATAGAAATAAAAGAGAGTTTTTTGTCGCTAAGAATAGTAGTGATATGGATGATAGAATAACTGATAAAGAATGGGAAAAGTATGAACAAAGGAAAATAGATAGTGATGATATTTATGAACTTAAAATAGAAAGAGTGACAAATGAAGAGTTAAATGCTTTTACAGAAGAAGATATAAAAGCTAGTTATTTATATTATTTAATGAATAAAGGATATTCTTATGATGATAAAGTTATTAAAAATGAAGATGTAACTGATGAAGAATATGCTTATATTAGTGAAAATAATGAAGATTTACCTGGATTTAATACAAAGCTAGATTGGGAAAGAGTTTATAATTATGGAGATACCTTTAGAACTATTTTAGGTAATGTTGGTACTATTCCTAGTGAAGAGAAAGATGAGTATCTTGCTAAAGGATATTCACTAAATGATATAGTTGGTACTAGTTATTTAGAAGAACAGTATGAAGAATATTTAAAAGGTACTAAAGCGATATATAAGACAGTTAACTCTCATGAGTTAGAACTTGTTTCCGAAGGAAAAAGAGGTAATGATATAGTACTTACTATTGATATAGAGTTACAACAACAATTAGAAACAATATTAAATGAAGAAATACTTGCTACTAAAGGACAACCTAATACAGAGTATTATGATAGAAGTTATGCAGTGATACAAGATCCTAATACAGGAGAGATACTTGCTATGGCAGGACGTCAAGTTGTTAGTGATGGTAATGGAGGTTATAAGACAGTTGATTGTACTACAGGTGTTATGACTGATCCTATGACAAGTGGTTCTGTTGTTAAAGGTGCTAGTATGTTAGTAGGATATAATACAGGTGCTATTAAACCAGGAGAGTATCAAGTAGATGAATGTATTAAAATAGCAGGTACACCACAGAAATGTTCTTGGAGGACATTAGGTAGAATTAATGATATAGATGCTCTTGCATTATCTAGTAATGTTTATCAGTTTAAAACAGCGATGAAAGTAGCAGGTGCAACTTATCAATACAATAAGCCTTTAGTAATTAATGAAGAAGCTTTTGATATTTATAGAAATACTTTTAAAGAGTTTGGACTTGGTGTTGAAACAGAGATAGATTTACCAGTAGAGTCTTTAGGATATACTAGTAGTAATAAAGCTCCTGGACTTTTACTTGACTTTGTAATGGGACAGTATGATACATATACTGCTATCCAGTTATCACAGTATATTTCAACTTTTGCAAATGGTGGTAGTAGATTGCAACCTCATCTATTAAAAGAAGTACATGCTTCTACTGATGATGAAAGTTTAGGAGATGTAATATATACTTTTGATGTTAACGTCTTAAATACAGTTAATACAACTCCTGAATATTTAAATAGAGTTAAAGAAGGTTTTTATGCTGTTATGAATAAAAGTTATGGCTTAGGAGTAGGTTATATAGATGATTCTCATGATCCATCAGGTAAGACAGGAACAAGTCAAAGTGCTAAAGATACTAATGATGATGATATTAATGATACTGATACAGTTTCAACTGCTTTTGTAGGTTATGCTCCATCAAGTAGTCCTAAAATGTCTATAACAGTAACAAGTCCAGATTCAACTTGGGAGAATCCAAGAAATAGTTATTCAACTCTAGTTACTAGAAGAATTAGTAAAAGAGCAAGTGATGCATATTTTACTCTATATCCTTAGAATAATTTATTCATCTCTATAATAAAATTTTATAGAGGTGGTTCTTATTAAAAAGGTTATAGAAGTAATATTTGTCATGTTACTTGTTCTTTTTTCTTTTTATTATACTGAGAAAGCAATTGTGTTATTAGAATCTAATGATCCAATTATGAAAGAGATAAAAGATAAGGGTAGTGGTAAGGAAGAAGATGCCATTAATGCTAAAGTAGAAGGGGACTACTTAATACCGGGTTATAATGGTCTATCTATAGATTTAGAAGAAAGCTTTACTAAGATGAAGGGGTATGGTAGTTATAATGATGCACTATTAGTATTTGAAGAAGTAGAGCCTAATATATCAATAGATGACTATTATGATAAATATATAAGTAGTGGTAATGGTATAAGTACTAACATAGCTTTAGTCTTTGCAGTTGATACTAGTAGTTATTCTGATAATGTTTTAAATATTTTAAAAGATATGGGAGTAGTAGGTACATTTTTTATAGATGGTAAATTTACTGATAGTAATACATCGTTTGTAACAGATTCAGTAGTAAATGGTAATGAAGTAGAGGTACTTAGTTATGATAAAGCTTATGATGAACTTTTATTTAAAGCATCTATTGATAAGATAAAAACACTTACTAGTACTACTCCTAAATATTGTTATGCAACTTATGATAATGAAGAAGTATTAAATTTATGTAGTAAGTTATCTATGCATACTATTATACCTACTTTAAGACTAGATAGTAATATTTATAGTAGTGCTAAAGGTAACTTAAGAAGTGGCAGTATTATAAGTATTAAATTAACTGAGTCTAATGTATCTGAATTAAAAGTATTAATAAACTATATAAAACAAAGAGGTTTTACTTTAGTAACACTTGATACTCTTTTAAATGAAGCGAGAAGTGAAAAATAAGAAAGAGAATAAAACTCTTCCTTAACTAGTTTCTAATAGTAAGTTTTCATATTCCATACATTTTTCTTCTAATAATTTAAAGTTGCAACATCTTTTAGAAATAGGATGATTCTGCTTGTTTTTCACTATGTTATATAATCTATTAGCATTATTATTAATTATATATTTTTTCTTATTTAGAAATTTTAGTTCCTTTTTTAATAGATTCCAGTATTTAATTTTTTCTTCAATATTTTTAAATGTACGAAACTCTTCCAAATTATCAAATGTAACTTCAACACATAAATTGTCTGGAACAGGTATCATATTGTTTAAATCTAAAGCACCTAATATTTTACTATTATTATCAAATATTTTGATAAAGTCAATGTTGTCTGCCATTTCTTCAAATTTTTTCTTATAAGAAGTAATGGGTGCAAAATAATTAGTATTATTTTCTTTTTGCAAGACTACACCAATAAATCCTTTCATTTTGTTCTCTCCATAATCAACATTTGAAACTTTATAGTCAAATTTTTTTAAAAAGTTTATATATTTTTTATCAATAAAATACCATTTCATTATATTTCCCCCCTGTCATATAAAATAAAAATAGGGCAATACCAACAAAGGTATCGCCCTTATACTTTTATGCACTTTTATAGGAATAGTGTGAACCTTTATACGTTTTTTAGGAGTAACGTCAACCTCTTTATATACACTTTTATAGGAGCAGTGTGAACCTCTTTTGTTAGCTCCCTACTATGGCAAGGGAATTCCGACTTTTGTTAGCTCCCTACTGTGGCAAGGGAATTCCGACTTTTGTTATTATATGAGGTATCACTCATTTAATACATCTAAAGTATATCATAAGATTATATTGTTGTAAAGAAAAAATGTTACTTTTTTGATGATTTCTACTTTTTAATAATAAAAATAGGACAATACCAACAAAGGTATCGCCCTTATACTTTTATGCGCTTTTAAGGAATAGTGTGAACCTCTTTTATCTTTATATGAGATGTCACTCATTTACTGCATTTAAAGTATATCATATGTTTATACTGTTGCAAAGATTAAATGATACTTTTTTGCAACGATTAATATCTTGATAAAATTAATTATTTATGATAATATGAATATGTAAAGAGAATTTACATATTATAAAAAAGAGGAATACCTAGTTTGCCATTTGGGTGTTACCTCAAAAAAAGTTTTTTGATAGACACCCTAATTACAAAGTTGTAATAGGGCGTTTTACTATCTATAAATAATCAGAAGTATAATTATTATTACCAATGATGCAATTAGAAAATCTTTCTTACAAGATAGACATTTCCCCTTTCTCCCCCTGAATATTAGAGTTTTGAAAGAGGCAAAAAAACACTGCTTTACTAGGTATTCCTGCTTAAAGAATAACATATGTATTATATCGTGTCAATCGAACAAGATACATTTTTTAATAGAAAATATGTTTTATTATAAAAATAATTTGACATCTTTATAATTTGTAGTAAAATAATAGTTGTAAATACGTTATTAGTTAGGGACTTGGTAAAAGAATCCTTTTAATCTTAGAGACTTAACGGTTGGTGAAAGTTAAGAAAAGCTCTTTTATTACTACCTTAACGAGTAGAGTTATGCAAAGTAATTCCGGTTAGTGCCGTTATCTAAATTAAGTTAAAAAAGGATGGTATCGTGTAGTGTAGGGCACTCCTAGTGATATCATCCTTTTTATTATATAAGGTTAAGTTAGGAGGAAAAATTATGGGTAAGAAAAAGGGATACTATAAAAGTTCAAAGGAATGCGAAAATATTCACGTATTTATGAAAAATTGGTATGGTGTTAAAAGTCATCATCGTAAAAGAACGAGGTTTCATCATAATGACATGCCATTATACTTAATTAATAGAGGAGTTACACCTCCTACAGCTGTTTCACTAGATATAGCATCTAAAGATGATTCTGATAAATATATTTATGTTAGAGATGATGATAAGAATATTAGATGTTATAGTAATTGTTTAGCACTTAATAAAAATGCTATTTTAAGTAGTAATTTAAGTGCTAATGAAAGAGAGAAAAGAAGAAAAGAAATTTTAGAAAGTTTAGGTTATGGTTATGATGAAGTTACAGGAGAAGTAGAGTTATTAGAGAACATAGAAAATGAAGTATACCTTGATGAATTAGTACCTACTGAAAAAGTTAATAGACAAAAAACTATAAGTAAAAGAAGTTATTATTATGGAAGGAGAAGATAAATATGATAAATATTAAAGAAGATAAAAAATTAATGCCACTTAATCATTCATGTGCGCATTTATTAGCAGAGGCAGTTAAGAAATTATACCCAGAGGCAAAGTTCTGGGTAGGACCTGTAATAGAAGATGGTTTCTATTATGATATTGATTTAGGAGATAAAACTCTAACAGATGATGATTTACCAGTAATAGAAAAAGAAATGAAGAAGATTGCTAAAGGTAATAAAAGAATCATTCGTCATGAGTTAACTAGAGAAGAGGCACTTGATAAATTTAAAGATGATCCTTATAAAATAGACTTAATTAATAATATGAGTGATGATGAAGTAATTACTTGTTATACTCAAGGAGACTTTACTGACCTTTGTCGTGGACCTCATGTAGAATCTACTAAGGAGTTAAGACACTTTAAGTTACTTAGAGTAAGTGGTGCTTACTTTAAAGGAGACTCTAAAAATAAAATGCTACAACGTATTTATGGAGTTTGTTATGAGACTGAAGAAGATTTAAATAAACATTTAGAAATGTTAGAAGAGGCTAGAGAAAGAGATCATCGTAAGTTAGGTAAAGAACTTGGTATATTTATGTTTTCTGATTTAGTAGGTAAAGGGCTTCCTATGTGGTTACCAAATGGTTTCTTTGTTAGACGTACACTAGTTGATTATATTACTGATAAAGAAATAAAACATGGGTATAAACATGTTATGACACCTTCACTTGGTAGTGTTGACTTATATAAAACTAGTGGACACTGGGATCACTATAAAGATGATATGTTTCCTGCTATGGAGTTAGATAATGAAGCATATGTGTTAAGACCAATGAATTGTCCTCATCATATGATGATGTATCAGAATTCACTTCATTCATATAGAGATTTACCACTACGTATTGCAGAGATTGCAAATGACTTTAGATATGAAGCTAGTGGAGCATTATGTGGTATTGAAAGAACAAGAGCCTTTACGCAAAATGATTCTCATATCTTCTGTACTAATGAACAAATTAAAGAAGAGTTTAAAGGTGTTATTGATTTAATACTTGATGTCTATAAAGACTTTGGTTTTAAAGATTATAGTTTTAGACTTTCTTTAAGAGATAAAAATAATAAAGACAAATACTTTGGTAATGATGAGTTATGGGAGAGAAGTGAACAAGAATTAAGAGAAGTTCTAGAAGAAATAGGAGCAGACTTCTATGAAGCAGAAGGAGAAGCAGCATTCTATGGACCTAAACTTGATGTTCAAGTTAAAAGTGCTATTGGTCATGATGTAACACTTTCAACTGTACAATTAGATTATCAATTACCAGAGAGATTTGAACTTACATATATTGATAAAGATGGAAGTAAAGCTAGACCTGTTGTTATTCATAGAGCAATACTTGGTTCTCTTGATAGATTTATTGCTTTCCTTCTTGAAGAGACTAAAGGAAATCTTCCTCTTTGGTTAAATCCAGTACAGGTTATCGTTATACCAGTATCTAGTGAATATCAAGGAGAATATGCTAGTAAAGTATATGAAGAGTTGAAGAAAAATGATATTAGAGTAGAGTTAGATAATCGTAATGAAAAGCTTGGTTATAGATTAAGAGAAGCTCAAACTAGAAAGATTAACTATACACTAATACTTGGAGATAAAGAAAAAACTGATAATACTATTAGTTATAGAAGACATGGTGAAAAAGATACTACTACAGTAAGTATAGAAGAGTTTATTAATTTACTTAAAGATGAAATATCTACTAAGAAAATCTAATAAAAAAGATAGCTAGTCCTATAAATAAAATATAGGTCCATTGCTATCTTTTTTTGTTTCATAATTTACGTTACTATTATAGTTAGTTTCTTCTCTTACTTCGTTTCGTTCCTCCTCCTCATTACTATTTATAGCAGAAGCTACTCTAAAAAGTGTTCTAGCATTATTAAGTAATGGTCTTACTTGATAAACAATCGGTATTGCTTGATTAATTATTCCTAATGTTCTTTGTGTGTTATTTAAAATATTGTTCCAGTTAATACCTCTTTTTGGCATATAATTATAATTAGACATTCCCATATTATACTCGTTGTTCATAAAAAACACTACCTTTCCCTTTACTTTAATATATGATTAATTTTTCCTACTTGTGAATAATAAAATAGAGTGATATAATTATTTTAAGAATAAGGAGGAAGTGTTATGGAAACAATTGCAATGCCATTTATCTTTATATATCATATAGTCCGTTACATTTTACTTTCTCCTAAACGCATATTAAACTATGCATATAGTGGTATTTTAGCTGTTACAGATAAACTAAGTAGAGGTAAAGTTAGTAAAAGAAAAGAAGAAAAATCAAAAGAAAATTCAGCCATTTTAGAAGTAGAAGAAATGATGGCAGCTACAAAGAATGCTTCTACTGAAAAAATATCAATTAATAAAGAACCAGAAATTTCTTTCCGTTATAAAATAAGAGGTAGTAACGGAAAAATTGTAAATGGTACTTTTGAAGGGCCTAATGCTAATGAAGTAAAAATATTTTTACAAAATGAAGGTTATGAAGTTTTAGAAGTAGTACCACGTAAATTTTATGATATAGATGTTAATATTGGTGGTAAATTTAACGCTGCAGATTTATCTTTCTCTCTTACTCAATTATCAACTTACTTAAAAGCAGGTATTGCATTAATAGATTCTGTTAGAATATTAGAAAAGCAAAGTGAAAAGCCAGAACAAAGAAAAGTCTATCAAAAAGTTGTATATGAATTATTAAAAGGAGAAAATTTATCTACTGCTATGGAACGACAAAATGGTAAATTTCCTGCACTTTTAGTTAACATGATCAAAACAGCTGAATTAACAGGAGATTTAACCTCTGTATTAGATGACATGGCTGATTATTACACTTCTAAAGAAGAAACTAGAAAAGCAATGGTTTCTGCTATGACTTATCCAGTAATAGTTTTATGTATCGCTATAGGAGTTATTATCTTTATCTTAGTTAGTATTGTACCTCAATTTGTTGATATGTATAAAGATAATGATGCAGAAATTCCTGCCATTACTGTTTTTGTTATGAATGCAAGCGATTTTATTGTTAATTATTACTTTATAATAATCGTAGGGCTTGGATTATTTATTGGTATATTTATATATTTGTATAAGAAAAATAGAAAATTTAGAAAAAATATACAATTAATACTTATGCATATACCTGTTTTTAGTCAAATTATCATATATAATGAAGTATATAATTTTACTAAAACATTTGCCTCACTTTTAAATCATGGTGTTTTTATTACAGACAGCATGGAAGTATTATCTAAAATAACTAATAATGAAATATATAAAGAACTAATTGCTAAAACAATTATAAACCTTAATAAAGGTGCTAATATATCAGAATCATTCAAAGGAAGTTGGGCTTTTCCTGTAGCAGCTTATGAAATGATTGTAACAGGGGAGAAGACTGGTCAACTCGGTTTAATGATGGAAAAAGTTGCTAACTACTATCAAGTACTACATAAGACTTTAGTTAAACAGATGCAAAGTTTTATAGAACCTTTAATGATTGCATTCTTGGCTTTAATAGTTGGTACTATTCTTTTATCAATAGTTGTTCCAATGTTTGATATTTATGGAAAGATTCAGTAGGTGATTATATGGAAGTATTATATATAGTGTGTTTCTTTATAATAGGCCTAGTCTTTGGGTCTTTCTTTTGTTGTGTTGGTTTAAGACTGAGTACTAATAAGAATATTACTAATGATAGAAGTGTTTGTGATAATTGTGGACATGTTCTATCTTGGTACGATTTAATACCATTAATTTCATATATTTCTTTAAAAGGTAGATGTAGATATTGTCATAAAAAGGTTAGTCTATTAAATCCTTTTATTGAGGTTATAACAGGTATATTATTTGCTTTATCTTATTATAGTTTTGGGTTTTCAATAGATTTAGTTTTATCTTTAAGTATTGTAAGTCTATCTATGATTATATTTGCAAGTGATTTGACTTATATGATTATACCTGATGAGGTAATTGTCTTTTTTAGTATTGTTTTTATAATTTTAAAGTTCTTTTTAGATGGGATAACTGGTGTAGGTTTATCTTTGCTTAGTGGGTTATCTCTATTCTTTTTCATGTATTGTTTAATGAAATTAGGTAATACTTTGTTTAAAAAAGAATCTTTAGGGGGTGGAGATGTTAAATTATTCTTTGTTTTAGGTCTTGTAATAGATCCTTTTTTAGGACTTGTAACTATCTTTTTAGCATCTTTAATAGCTTTACCAGTATCATTGTATTTACTTTATAAAAATAAAGAACATATGATACCTTTTGGGCCTTTTATCTTAATAGCATTTCTTATTATTTTCTTTAGTAAAGTTACTACTAGTGAGATTTTTGACTTTTTAACATTATTTTAATTTTGTTGTTGACGAACGTTTATTCTAATGTTAAGATAATAAGCATTAAAACATTTATATAAAAGTATGGTTTGGTAAAATAAACCGAAAATAGCCGAATTAATAATATTAATTATTATATTAAGTTATTCGAAAAATTCGAATAGGTAAAAAAATCTTAATAATTGATATTAGTTTTAAGAAATATTATTTTTGCATTGCATAAGGAGAGATATATGAGTGAATTTGGAAATATAATTATTTATAAAGACAAAAAAGGAAAAGAGAATATTGAAGTAAAAATAAAAGATGGTACTGTTTGGTTAAATCAAGCACAGTTAGTAAGATTATATAATTCTAGTAAATCTAATATTTCAGAACATATAAAGCATATATACGAAGAGGGTGAGCTGGAGGAAGAAGGGGCTGTTCGGAAATTCCGAACAGTTGCTACAAATGGCAAGACATATGATATGAAGTATTATAATCTTGATATGATAGTTGCTATAGGTTTTAGAGTTAAATCTGATATTGGAACTAATTTTAGAAAATGGGCAAATGATAAATTAAAAGAATATATGATTAAAGGATTTGTACTTAATGATGAAAAACTAAAGAATAATGGTGAAAGTCCTTACTTTGAAGAATTGCTTGCTAGAATTCGTGATATTAGATCATCAGAAAAGGTTTTTTGGAGAAAAGTATTAGATATATATGCAACGGCCATTGATTATGATCCTAAAGATAAGATATCAATAGAATTTTTTAAGACTGTTCAAAATAAAATGCATTATGCTACACATGGAAGCACAGCCGGGTTATTTTTAATAGGGTAGGTTCTCTAAAAGAAAATTTAGGACTTACTAATTTTAAAGGAGATTATCCAACAAAAAGTGAAACAGAAATTGCTAAAAATTATTTAACAGAAGACGAATTAAATATTTTAAATAGAATGGTTTCGGCATATTTAGATGTAGCAGAGATTAATGCTTTAGATAGACATCCAATGACAATGCAAGATTGGGTAAATGAGCTTGATTCATTTTTAAAGATGACTAGGAAGGATATTTTGAAAGGTAAAGGTACTATATCTCATGAGAGAGCATTAAAAAAAGCTCATGAAGAGTATGATAAGTATATGCAAAATCATTTAACTACTGCTGAACAAGATTATTTAGAAATGTTAAATAAAGAAATAGAAGAAATTAATAAATAATAATTTTTATTTGATTAATATTGGAAAAGAATAACAAAACTATACACAGTTCTCTGATTTTGTGTATGACTTTGTTAAAAACAGGTTAGGGTGTTATAAATTGTTATATTTTAGAAATAAGTTAAATAAATATAAATATCCTGCTTATCAACTAAAAATAATATAAATTACTAATTGTTTGATGAGTTAATTGAACTTAGTAAAAAAGTTTATGCTTTATATAATAATTGCTAATAAATTATTTAAAATAAGCAGATTAAAAAGTAAGGATGTGAAACATATGAATACAGTTGCTAATTTAAAAGATATAATTTTTTATCAAAATCAAACTGGTAATGTAAAAATAGAAGTATTATATGATGATGAAAATTTTTGGTTAACTCAAAAAAGTATGGCTGAACTTTTTTCTGTTAAAGTAAATACTATAAATTATCATTTAAAAGAAGTGTTTAATAGTGGAGAATTAAAAGAAAGTTCAACTATTCGAAAAATTCGAATAGTTCAAAAAGAAGGCAAAAGAAATGTAAATAGGGAAGTAGATTTTTATAGTTTAGATGCCATAATTGCCGTTGGTTATAGAGTTAATAGTTATGAAGCGACACAGTTTAGAATTTGGGCAACTAATACTTTAAAAGAATATATAAAAAAAGGTTTTGTTGTAAATACAGAAATGCTTAAAAATGGTCCGAAATTTGGAAAAGATTATTTTGATGAGTTATTACTTAAAATTAAAGAAATTAGAGCCAGTGAGAGAAGATTTTATCAAAAAATAACAGATATTTTTAAAGAGTGTAGTTATGATTATGATAAGAATAGTGAGATTACTAAAGAGTTTTATAAAAACGTTCAAAATAAATTGCATTATGCTATTACAGGTATGACTGCTCCTGAGATTATTTACAATAGAGTAGATGCTAATAAAGATAATATGGGCTTACAGACTTGGAAAAATGCTCCTAAAGGTAAAATATTAGAAAGTGATGTTGTAATTGCTAAAAACTATTTAAGTAAAGAAGAGATAACTGAATTAAATAATTTAGTTTCAATGTACTTAGATTATGCAGAAAGGCAAGTTAAATTAGGACATATTATTTCAATGAAAGAATGGAAAGAAAAATTAGAATTATTTTTAAAACTAAATGAATATAACATTTTAAAAGATAATGGGAAAATAAAAAGAGAAATAGCGGATGCTCTGGCTCTAGATGAATATGAAAAATATAGAGTAAAACAAGATCAAACCTATTTATCTGATTTTGATGAATTAATTGAATTTAGTAAAAATGAAAGGATAGAAAACTAATATGCAAGATATAAATATTTTAGTTTTTGGTGATAGTATTACTTATGGTGCGTGGGATAAAGAAAAAGCTGGTTGGGTAAATCGTTTAAGATTGGCCTTAGAAAATGACAATAGCAATAATTATTACACTGTTTTTAATTTAGGAATATCAGGAGATGTTACTGAAGGTATTAAAAATAGATTTGTTAATGAATGTAAAATAAGATTTGCTAAAGAAGATAATACAATAATTATTTTTTCTATAGGAATTAATGATACTCAAAATATAAAAGATAAATATAGAGTTTCACTTGAAACGTTTAAAAACAATATTATGGCTTTAATTAATAGTGCTAAAAAATATACTGATAATATATTATTTATTGGATTAACAAAAGTAGATGAGTCTAAAGTAACACCTTTACCCTGGGATAAAGATAAATGTTATTTAAATAATAAAATAATTGATTTTGATAAAGAGTTAAAAAGCATTTGTTTAGAAAATAATGTTGATTATTTATATATTTATGATTTGTTAGAAGTTGATGAGCTTTTTGATGGTTTGCATCCTAATAATGTAGGACATCAAAAAATTTGTGATAAAGTAAAAACTAAAATAAGTAAATATTTTTAATATGTTTTTGAGGAAGTGATGTAATGAAAGTATGTGTTTATACATTAGGATGTAAAGTAAATACTTATGAAAGTGAATACATTATGTTAAAACTAATAGAAGCAGGATATGATGTAGTAAATAATTTAGATGAAGAAAGTGATGTTTATATAATTAATACTTGTACTGTAACTAATACTGCTGATATTAAAAGTAGAAAGATAATTAATCGTATTAAAAGAAATAATCCTAATGCTTGTATAGTTGCCTTAGGTTGTTATGTAGAAGATCATCCAAGTGATGATTTAGGAATAGATATTTATATTGGTAATAAAGATAAAAGTAAAATAGTAGAATTACTTGATTTATATTTTACTAATAAAGAGCCAATTAGAAGAGTAGGACTTGATAAAGATAGTTTTGAAGATATGTATATAACAGACTTTAAAAACAGATGTAGAGCCTTTGTTAAAGTCCAAGATGGATGTGAGAATTTCTGTAGTTACTGTATTATTCCTTATGTTAGGGGAAAGTGTAGGAGTAAAGATTTAAATACTGTAGTTAGTGAAGTAACTGCTTTAGTTAATAAAGGCTTTAAAGAAATAGTTTTAACTGGTATTCATACAGGGCACTATGGGGTTGATCTTGATACTAGTTTTGCAGATTTACTTAATGCTTTAGTTAAAATAAATGGTTTAAAAAGACTTAGAATATCTAGTATTGAAATAACTGAATTAACTGATGAAGTATTAGATATTATAAAAAATAATAAAGTAATAGTAGATCATTTACACATTCCTTTACAAGCAGGTAGTGATAAAATCTTAAAATTAATGAATCGTAAATATGATTTAGAATACTTTGAAAATAAATTAAAGGAAATTAGAGAGATTAGACCTAATATATCTATAACTACAGATATTATTGTTGGTTTTCCTAATGAAAATGAAGAAGATTTTAATGAGACTATAGAAAATTCTAAGAAATTTGGCTTTTCTAAGATTCACGTTTTTCCATACTCAGATAGAAAAGGAACAGTTGCAAGTACTATGGATGGACATATAGATGGTAATATTAAGAAAGATAGGGCAAGAAAACTTCTTGATGTTTCTCGTGAGTTAGAGAAAGAATATGCTAATAAGTTTATAGGTGAAACCTTAGAAGTTCTTTTTGAAGAAGTTAAAGATGGTGTTAGTATAGGTCATACTAGTAATTATTTAAAAGTTAAAGTAAAAGGGAGTATTCCTTCTAATACTTTTAAAAATGTTAAGATTAAAAGCTATTTATTAGATAGTTTAATAGGAGAAGTAGATAATTAATTTTTATACGAGGAGGGATATCTTGAAAGAAAATAATTTTTTCATATACGAAACAGATAATAATGTTGAAGTAACAGCTATATTAGAAGATGAAAATATTTGGCTAACTCAAGAACAAATAAGTAAATTATATAATAAAGCAAAGTCAACAATTAATGAACATATAAAAAATATTTATTTAGAACATGAATTAGAAGAGAATAATACAATGAGAAAATTCGGAATTTCCGAATTTTCTACTAAACCTACTAATTATTATAATCTTGATATGATAATTGCAGTTGGATTTAGAGTAAAATCTAATGAAGGAACTAAATTTAGGATATGGGCTAATAAAAAACTAAAAGATTATTTAGTAAAAGGTTATAATATAAATGTTGAAAGATTTAAAAATAATGGGGCAGATCCTTATTTTGATGAGTTATTAGATAAAATTAGAGATATAAGAAGTAGTGAAAAAGTCTTTTGGAGAAAAATTCTTGATATTTATGCAACTTCTATTGATTATGATCCCAAGAAAGAAATAACTATTAATTTTTTTAAGACAGTGCAAAATAAAATGCATTATGCTGTTTCTAATAATACTGCTGCAGAAATAGTATATAATAGAGTGGATAGTAATAAAGAAAATATTGGCCTTACAAATTTTAAGGGAGATACTCCAACAAGAAAAGAGACAGAAATTGCTAAGAATTATTTAAGTATGGAAGAATTACAAGTCTTAAATAGATTAGTATCTGCTTATTTAGATGTGGCAGAAATTAATGCTTTAAAAAGGAAAACAATGACAATGAAAGACTGGATAGGAGAACTTGATAGTTTTCTTACTATGACTCATAATGATATATTACATACTAAAGGGACTGTTTCACATGAAGAAGCTTTGAAAAAAGCTCATGAAGAGTATGATAAATATATGAAAAATCATTTAACAAAAGCTGAAAAGGATTATTTAGAAATAATGAATATTGATATCAAAGAAATTGAAACTAATAATTAATATAGGAGATATAGATGAGTAAAGTAACAGGAAATTTTAAAAAGACAATTTTTAGAAGTAATACTAATAACTACTTAATAGGTTTATTTAAAGTAAAAGAGACTAGTTCTGATTTAGATAAATTTATTAATAAGACTATTACTATTACAGGTTATTTACCTGATTTAAATGAGATAGATACTTATGTATTAGAAGGTAATGTTACAAATCATTCTAAGTATGGAGAACAGTTTGTAGTTAATACTTTTGAGAGAATTATGCCAAAAGAGACTGATTCTATGGTTAGTGTTTTATCAAGTGATATGTTTAAAGGAATAGGTAAGAAAACTGCCGAAGCGATAGTTGAGATGTTTCATGAAGATACTTTTAATGTAATATTAGAAAATCCTAATAATTTATTATTAGTTAAAGGTGTTACTGAAAAACAAGTAAGAGTATTACATGAAGCTTTAAAGAATTATCAAGGGAGTTATGAGATAATACTTAATCTATCTAAATTAGGTTTTTCTACTAGAGATAGTCTTAAAATATATAGTAAATTTAAAGAAAAGAGCTTTGATATTATTAATGATGATATTTATAAAGCATATTACTATATAGATGATATTTACTTTAAGACATGTGATTATATTTTTGAAAAAAATAGTGAAGAAAAGTTAGATGTTAAAAGAATAAGAGCGGTGTTTATATATATTTTAAGAGAACTTACTAATGTATCTGGTAATACTTACTTTTACTTAGATGAAGTAAGACCTTATTTTATTAGAATAATTGGTACTGATATTAGTGATGAATTACTATTAGAAGCAATAAACAATTTAATTAGTTTAGAATTAATTGTAGTTAAAGAAGATAAAATCTATTTGAAAGACTATTATGATGCTGAAATATTTATTGCTAGAAGATTAAGATTACTCGCTCATGAAAAGAGTGAAACATTAAAAAATTATGAGAAAGTTTTAAAAGAAATAGAACTAAAAAATAATATTACTTATAATGAAGAACAAGAGACTGCTATTAGGGAAGCTTTAACTAATAAATGTTTAGTTATAACTGGTGGACCAGGAACAGGAAAAACTACGATTATTAAAGGAATTATTGACTTATATCAATCTCTTAATAAATATAATACTAAAGACTTGATGGAAAACCTTGTCTTACTTGCTCCTACAGGACGTGCTAGTAAAAGAATGAGTGAAGTTACAAATCTATCTGCATCTACTATTCATAGATTCTTAAAGTGGAATAAAGATACTAATAAGTTTCAGGTTAATGAGTATAATAAAAGTAAAGCAAGTTTTGTTATTATAGATGAATCTAGTATGTTAGATACTTTATTACTTGCTAACCTTTTAAAAGGGCTATCAACAAATACTAAAATAGTCTTTGTAGGAGATGCTAATCAGTTACCTAGTGTTGGAGCAGGTAATGTTTTACATGATATGTTAGATAGTGAAGAGATTAAAACTATTAGATTAAAAAATCTTTATAGACAAGGCAAAGACTCTAATATCATAACATTCGCTCATGATATTAATGAAGGAGTACTTAATACAGATATCTTTAATAAAGGGGAAGATTTACAGTTTATAAAGTGTCCTGATAATAAAGTAATAGATACTATTAAGGAAGAAGTGTCTAAAATTAAAAATACTGACTATCAAGTACTAGCTCCTATGTATAAAACTATTAATGGAATAGATAATATAAATACTGCATTGCAAGAGTTGTTAAATCCTAAAAAATCTACTAAAAAAGAGATATCTATTAGTAATGTTGTTTATAGAGAAAATGATAAAGTAATAGAACTTACTAATATGCCAGATGATAATGTTTTTAATGGAGATATTGGTACTATTAGTAGAATAAAATTAAGTCCTAAAAAAGAAGTTTATATAGATTATGATGATAATACTGTAAAGTATACTCCTACAATGTTTAATAACTTTTCTAAAGCTTATGCTATATCTATACATAAGAGTCAAGGTAGTGAGTTTAAAACTATTATTATGCCAATAGTAAAAGGATATAGAAAAATGTTATATAGAAAACTTATTTATACAGGAGTTACTAGAAGTAAAGAGAAACTTGTGTTGATTGGAGATATTAAAGCATTAGAATATGCTATTAATAATACAAACGAACAAAAAAGAAGAACTAGTTTAGATTATTATTTGAAAAATGGTATAATTTAAAAAATTAAATCCATAATACTTGTAGGAGGCAAGAATTATGGATAAGAAAAAAATGATGATAACAGCAGGTGTTATGGTTGCAGCAGGATATGGAGTATATCACTATTTTAAGAATAATCCTGCTAAACTTAACATGATGAAACAAAAAGTGAAAACTGCTGTTAATAATTTTGAAGATGAGATGATGATGTAAAGTTGTCATCTTTTTGATTGTTATAATCTAAATATTGTGTTATTATTTATATAAGGATACGAGGTGTTCATGAATGAAAGAAGCTTTAAAAAATAATAAAAAGATTATTATAATAGGTATTGTTATTATAGTATTACTTCTAATAGGAGTAGCTTTTGCATATCTTACAACTACTTTACATGGAGAGAAAGAGTATTTAGTAAGAGCAGGTAGTTTAGGTTTAAGATTAGAAGAAGGCAATGAATTAACTTTAGAAAAACAAATACCTTTAGAAGATAGTGAGGGTATGATTTTAGATGGTTTTAACTTTAGTCTAATTAATGAAGGTAATATAGAAACAGATTATACTATATATTTAGATGATATAGAACTAGATGAAGGGGAAACTAGGATGCCTGATTCTGCTATTAGATATAGCTTAACTAAAAATGAAAAAGCAGGTAGTGCAGATGATTTATCTAATATGGGGGTTAATCCTAATAGAGTAGTAGATAGTGGTAGTATAGCAGTAGATGAGACTATTAATTATACATTAAGAATATGGATAGATTATGATGCTACTACTGAAGAAGCTAGTGGTAAGACCTTTAAAGGAAAATTAAGAGTAGAAGCAAGTCAACATGTTATACCAGAGACAACCAAAAAGATATTAGCAGATAATGAACTACAAGAAGAAAAAGAGAATATGTTTAATTATGCAAGTAATGGAAACTATTTAGATATGAGTTCTGGTCCACAAAATAATCCAGAGTATGTAACAAATGGATTATATAGCATTGAAGATGAAGATGGAACAAGTTACTATTTTAGAGGAAATGTAAATAATAACAATGTACAGTTTGGAGAATATACAAGTGATTATTATGTTTATCAAGGTAATAACACTAATATTTATCAAAGTGAATCTAGTTGTACTGAAGCAGGTAATAGTAGTTGTACTCAAGTAAAGTTGGCAAGTGCCGGAGATAAGATGTATTGGAAGATTATAAGAATTAATGGAGATGGAAGTTTAAGATTAATT
>CALVUY010000019.1 GCA_944363705.1 uncultured Bacilli bacterium
TTTATTCAGCAAAAACATTTTCTATAGTTAAGGTTTTGTTATCATAATCAGTAATTACACCAATAAGAGAAATAGGAGCATTTCTATTTAATTCTTTTATGTTTTTAGATAAAAGCTCTGCTTTTACAGTTAAATCATATTTACCTTCTATATCATCAGTAAATTTTAAAGTAATAGTATTATTTTTATTACTTTTACTAGAAATAGTTCCTGTTAATCTTATAAATTCTCCTACATGATTGTTATTATCGTTTATGATAGAGTAAGCTAGTTCTCTTATAGTATAGGTTTCAGGAGTAGTGTTATACTTTATACTCCAAGAACCTATTACAGTATCACGTCTACCTACTTTTTGATTATATTTTATTACTTTATAGCCTAGTCCATAATACTCTTTAGTTCCTCCATCGTTATAAGTTTTAGTATTAATAGCAAGAAATGGTCCAACTCCTGCTTTAGTTATTAATAGAATATCTGTTGTAACTAAAATACCTATTACTAATATTACTATCATAACAATAGTAGATATTTTCTTTATCTTTTTTTCTTGTTCTACTGATATACCTTCTTGTTTTTGTTCTTCGGTTTGCATAGTAACACCCCTAACTATTTATCTTTTCTAAAAATTCCTCTTCAGTCCATATTGGTATATTTAACTCTTTCGCTTTTTCATATTTACTACCTGGACTTGCTCCTACGATAACTGCATAAGTTTTCTTAGATACAGAACCTACTGTTTTTCCTCCTGCATTTTCTATTAAAGCTTTCGCTTCATCTCTTGTTAACTTAGTAAGTGTTCCTGTTAAGACAAAGCTTTTGTCTTGGAAGTCTTCTTTAATATTTAACTCTTCACCAATATAATCCATATTAAGACCTAGTTCTTTTAATTCTTCTATAATCTTTAGATTATCTATATTATTAAAGTAATCTACTATATTTTTAGAAATAATAGGTCCAATATCAGGAATATCTACTAACTCATCATAGGTTGCTTTACTTAAATTATCCATGTTTTTATAGGTTTTAGCAAGTATTTTAGCTTTTTCTTTACCTACATTTTTAATACCTAAAGCGAATAGTAATCTTTCTAGAGAGTTAGATTTACTTATTTCAATAGCATTTAATAAATTAGTAACAGATTTTTCACCATAACCTTCTAATTTAGTTAAAGCATCTTTTTTATCTTTTAATTTATAAATATCTGGAATAGTACTTATAAATTTAAAATTATATAAGTCTTCCATTAATCTATCTCCTAAGCCATCTATATTCATAGCAGGACGAGAGACAAAGTGAATAAAGCTTTCTATATGTCTTGCAGGACAATTAGGATTAGGACAGAAATAATCTACTTGGTCTTCTATCTTTATTAGTTTTGTATTACAGATAGGACAGTTAGTAATCATTTTAAATGGTATTTCTTCACCTGTTCTTCTTTCAATCTTGGCTTCTACTACTTCTGGTATAACATCTCCTGCTTTTCTGATTGATACAGTGTCATGAATCATTAAGCCTTTACTGATAACATAATCTTCATTATGAAGAGTCGCTCTACTTATTGTAGAACCCATTAATTGAACAGGGTCTAGGATTGCATTAGGAGTTATTTTACCAGTTCTTCCTACTGTAAAGATTATATCATTTAGTTTAGTTAAGACTTCTTCGGCTGGAAACTTATAAGCGATAGCCCATCTTGGAGTTCTTGCCGTGTATCCTAACTTTTGTTGGTCTTTAATAGAATCTACTTTAATAACAACACCATCTATATCATAGGGTAGGTCTTTTCTTATTTCTCCTTTTTCATGAATATATGCCATTACTTCATCAATATTTTTAACTATTCTATTATTAGGATTAGTCTTAAAGCCTAAACTCTTTAAAAATTCTAAGGCTTCATGATGAGTAGGAATATTATAGTCTTCTGGATTAGGCAAATGGTATAAAAAGGCATCTAAATTACGTTTAGCGGCGATTTTAGAATCTAGTTGTCTAATTGATCCTGCTGCAGCATTTCGGGGATTTTGAAGAGGTTTCTCACCCTTAGAGATGCGTTCTTTATTAATCTTTTCTAGAGTTTCTTTACTCATATATATTTCTCCTCTTACTTCAATATCAAGAGGTTGTTTTAATTTTAAAGGAATACTTTTAATAGTCTTAACATTATGAGTAATATCTTCCCCTATTACACCATTTCCACGAGTCGCTGCTCTTACTAAGATTCCTTTTTCATAGTGTAAAGAGACAGATAATCCATCTATTTTAAGTTCACAAACATAATTAGAATGGACTCCACTATTTTCTATTCTTTGTAAGAACTCTATTATCTCATCTTCATTAAAGACATCCCCTAAAGATAACATAGGAATAGTGTGCTCAACCTTTTTAAACTCATCTATTACTTCTCCTCCTACTTTTTTAGTAGGTGATGTATCAAGAACCCACTCTGGATGTAATCTTTCAATAGTTTCAAGTTCTCTATAGTAAGCATCATACTCTTGGTCAGTTATTTTAGGGTCATCTAAAACATAATAGTTATAAGAAGCTTCATCCAATACTTTTATTAGATAGTTCATTCTTTCTATTGTAATGTTGTTTTCCACAGTTCTTCCTTCTTTCTAAATGTTTTTCCACAAAGGTTGTGGATAAAGTCCTTCTTCTGTCATATCTTTTAAAGCATTTACTACAAGAGGTTTATCTTCTTTATAAGTCATTCCATACCAAGTAGAAGTTGTATTTATAACATCTATGGTTTTAATGTTTTTCTTTAAACAAGTATCTAAGACATCTGGTATTTGAAATTCAAAATCTTCAATATTTTTCACGTGAAGTGATAAGAATAAATAAAGTTCATCTTCTAATATATCAAAGATGTCAGGTGAAAATAATAAAAGGTTCATACATACAAGAGTATCTTCATCTATTTCTTTACCATTACTACTATGTAGAGGAGAAGCGATTATCTTATCTTTTTTCTTTATTACTTTACATTCTGTTATCTTAGATAATTTATTATTACCTACTTCCATAACACCACGTTTAGCAGAACCATTTGGACTTAGGGTATTACCAACAATATATCCTACTATACCATAGTGATTATAGATAATATTCTCTAAATAATTACTTGCTTTTAAAAAGGCATCTTTACCATAGTAATCATCGGCATTGATTACGGCAAAGGGCTCATTAATTTTATCTTTGGCACAGTATATGGCATAGGCAGTACCTAAAGGTTTAGTTCTTTTCTTAACTATATCTTTGAATCTTTTAGGAATATAATCATTATTTTGAAACGCATATTCTACTTTTATATGAGCTTCTATTCTTTTACCTATAGTTTCTCTAAAGATATCATAAATTTCTTCCTTAATTATAAATACTACTTTAGTAAAGCCTGATCTAACAGCATCATAAATAGAATAGTCAATAATAAATTCGCCATTAGGTCCCACTGGTTCTAATTGCTTTAATCCTCCAAATCTGCTACCCATTCCTGCTGCCATAATTAGTAATGTTTTATCTTTTTTCATCTTTTCCTCCATACAAATTATTGTTATATATTCCTTCTTTTATCATTTTATCAATGGCATTTACTACTAACTCTTTATCTTCTTTATAAGTTACACCATACCAGTTAGCAGCAGTTTCAATAACATCAACTGTTACTTTATTTTCTTCTAATAATTCATTTAAGACTATTGGTATTAAAAATTCACATGAATCTATAGCATCTTTATTATCTTCTAAAAAGATAGGTAGTTTTTCTTCTAGTATTTTAAATAGACTAGGAGTAAATAGTAACATATTCATAGAAGCGATTGTGTCTTTTGATACTTCAAAACTTGGACTTCCATCAAGTGGTGAAACTTTTACTTTATCATTATCAAGTTCAGTATTACTCTCAATTATAGTAATTAATTCGTTATCTTCATTTACTTTACAAACACCACGTTTAGCGGCTCCATTTTCGGTTAAGGTATTACCAAGGCGATAAGCGATTAGGCCATAATGATTATCTTTAATGTCAGATAGATAATTACTTGCTTTTATGTAAGCATCTCTTCCATAGAAGTCATCTGAATTAATGATTGCGAATGGTTCCTTAATTTTATCTTTGGCACAAAGTATAGCATGGGCAGTACCAAGAGGCTTTTTCCTTTCTTTTAAAAGTTCTTGATACTTTTTAGGTATATTATCATTATTTTGAAAAACATAATCTACTTTTACATGTGGTTCTACTCTTTTACCTATAGTCTCTTTAAAAATATCATAGTTTTCTTCTTTTATTATAAAGACTATCCTTTGAAAACCTGCCTTAATAGCATCATAAATAGAATAGTCAATTATAAACTCTCCATTAGGTCCCACTGCTTCTATTTGTTTAAGTCCTCCAAATCTACTACCCATACCGGCAGCCATGATTAGTAATGTTTTATCTTTCATATATCCTCCTAATATTATTTTTCTTTTAAGAATCTTTTTAACATAAATGTTAAGAAATATGGAAATGTATAAAATTTACCATTAAAGCCTATATTTTTATTACATAATTTTATCCCATATTTTATATCTTTATATTTATCACTTTCTATTAATTTATTAAGTGATAAAGTCTCATTGTTACTTGCTTTCACTTCTATAGGTATAAGCGAGTCTTTATCTCTAATAAAGAAGTCCATTTCAATTGTCCCTTTTTCATTTTTATAAAAGTATAGGGAGTAACCTTCCTTAACTAACATTTCTCCTACTATATTTT
Source organism: uncultured Bacilli bacterium (assembly GCA_944363705.1). Classification (GTDB taxonomy): domain Bacteria; phylum Bacillota_I; class Bacilli_A; order RF39; family UBA660; genus Onthousia. The sequence continues at coordinate 4,757 of CALVUY010000019.1, forward strand.
CATAAAGGGCTCCTTTATAGGTATTAAAGTTTTTATTAACTCTTAAATCTTCTCCTGCTTCATCATCTAGTGATGCAACTAAAAGACCTGTATCTTTAAAATATAGTCTATAATTATCAGGATTATAGTTACCTTTTAGGGGTAGGAAAGGAGTTTCCATACAATAACTTATATTGATAATACCGGCATTAGATAACCAATCTATAACACCAACATATTCTCTATTTCTAGCATTATGCTCTATTTTAGATATTTGAAATTTCTTATTTTCATTTCCTAAAAAGACTGGTATTTTTCTATAAACATTTAAAATCTTTCCTTTATCTAATCCACCTGCATATTTAGTAATATCTTCTTCATAATCTAAAAGTATTTGTCGCTGCATATTAAGAATACCAGAATAATTCTTTTGTTCAACAAATCTATTTACAATAGCAGGCATCCCTCCTACTATCATATATTCTTTAAAGTTCTCTAACATAACATCATACATTACTTTAGGTAAGGGTTTACAGTTTAGCATATAGGAATACATTTCTTCTATTTGATTTTCTTTATATCCTTTAGCCCATAAAAACTCTTCAAAGTCCATAGAATTCATTTCATAGTCTTGTTTATTACCAACACTATTAGATTCTATTTCTTGGTAATTAATACCCATTAGAGAGCCTGAACAAATAACATCATATCTACCATCAATATTAAATGATTTTAGCGAAGTAGTAGCATTAATACAGTCCCCTATCTCATCAAAGAATATTAATGTTTTACCAGGGGTAAAGTTAAAGTTAGGATTAATTAAAGATATATTCCTTATTATGGTATCAACGTCGAAACCATCATCAAAGATATTTTTGTATTGTTTTTGTAAAACAAAATTAATCTCAACTACATTTTCATAATTATTTTTACCAAAGTTTTCTATAGATTCTGTTTTTCCGATTTGTCTTGCACCTTTAACAATTAAGGGAAGTCTATTCTTATCATTTTTCCAGTCTATTAAATATTTATCAATTTTTCTTGTTAATCTTGGCATTCTATCACCCTCTATATAGATTATATCACAAAATTCCTATAATTTTTATATGTATTTTTCACAAAATTCCAGCTTTTTTTGAACTATTTTTCACACTTTTCTTTTTTATAGGTATTCCTGTGTTATTTTATAAATACACTAACCATAATATCTTTTTAAGTAAATTACTTTATCACGAATTGATACACCTATTACATCCTCATCATTTTCATCTGTTATTTTTCTACCATAGATACCATCTAACTTCCCAAAGCTTACAACATTATTGTTAATTTTATTTAATAACTTATTATTTATATAAATAATATCACCTATTTTAGGTAATTCGTCAATATCATAAAACTCTATATTGATGTTATATATGTTGTTATCATTATCTTTTAATGTATAATTATATCCATTTATATTTTCTATTATTAGTTTAATCATAATAAATTTTCTCCTTTTTAGTATTCTATAAATGTTTTCCTTGTTCTTTTAACTTTTCCTCTAATTCTGGTATTAATGGAATATTAACTGTTTGTATGTTCCTGCTATTATCGCAGAAATGTTTACCCACACTTCTAACATTTGGTAATTCTAGACTTGTTAATGAGCTATCAAAATAAAGAAACAAGTCACCTATACTTACAACATTTGGAAAATTCACACTTTCTAATGATGAAACATTCATAAGAAAACCATGGCTTATATTTATAACGTTTGGTAATTCTATATTTGTTAATTGTTTACTTCTGAAAAGAAACACGTCACCTATACTTTTAGCATTTGGTAGTTCTAGACTTGTTAATGAGTCATTACTTTCAAGAAAACTGTCACCTATACTTTTAGCATTTGGTAGTTCTATGCTTGTTAATGACCTATTATTATTAAGAAAACTGTCACCTATACTTTTAGCATTTGGTAGTTTTATACTCGTTAATGAGTTATTGTGTTCAAGAAATGAATTACTTATATTCTCAACTTTATTATTTTTGTAAGTAATTATTCTATTGTTTTTATCTAAAGTAATTATTACATCTACTTCATCGCTATCATTAGTTTTTATTAAAATATTTTTATTATCTTTATCATTTTCTATTTTTATATCTTTTATTGTTCCAATTGTTTTAGGAAATGAATCCTCTATTTCCATATCATTCCAGTATGTCTGAATTTGCTTGTTTTTTAAATCTAAAATAAAATAATCTAATACTATATATTGTTCATGAGGATATTCTTTCACTTCAAAATTATCTATTATTACATTATTTTCACAGTAATATATATTATTTATTTCATAGTTATACTTATAATATTTTCCATCGTTCGCTCTTACATAACCAGGAATTTCAAACGAATTTTGTAAATGGGATTGATGCAATCCATAATATTTATCAAAACTTGCTGTAAGACCTGGTATAATATTATCTAAATTATTACTAAATGTTGAATCAGGATTATTTACAGTATGATTATATCTATTTTTGATAGAAAGAGTATGACTATTATCTCTAGTAAACTGAATACTAATTACTGATGTCCCATATTCATCTTGCCTCTCTGGTTTTGGAAAGTTTTCTCTTTTTATTTCATCTACATTTTCTTTTATGGCAAAAAATACAAAATGTCTATTCAATCTACCACCCCAAAATGTGCATAAAGATTCTCTAGGAGCATAATATTTCTTAAAACTTTGTATTTCTTCTTCACTATGACACTCATATAGTTTATATCCTGCTTCTTTTAATAATTCTTCTGGTCTTTTAGATACAACTTCTTCATAGTTATTTTCAACATCAACTTGATTATATATATAATTTTTAAATTCTTCTTCTAGATTATTATCTATAATGTCTTTAACTAATGACCTGCTTTCTTTAAAGTTATCATGTAATAACTTTGGTAACAAGCCTTCTTGTTCTAATAAGGTAGGAAATAATTCACGACAAAGATGCATCATTTCTTCGCCATATTTTTTCTTTATTATTTTTAAATCTTTATTCATAACTTCCTCCTTTATACTTTCGTTAAACTCTTATGGTTTTTCATAAGTTTCTTAACTCCATATGGATGAGAAAAGGCAACTGATACTAAAGAATTAGTAACATCTACTACTTTACCTGCTCCAAAATGTTCATGGACTACATAATCTCCAACTTTATAGTCAACATCTTCATCTCTAATAACATCTTCTTTATTAATATGTTTAACTTCTTCAGTATTTCTAGTATTACTATCTATTAAACTCTCATCTATTTCGCTTATAAATCTACTTGGAGGATTAATACTATCTTCTCCAAATAGAACTCTTCTTCTAGCGTTTAATAGATATAGTTTTTCTTTCGCTCTAGTTATAGCGACATAACAAAGTCTTCTTTCCTCTTCTGTTTCACTAGCACTCATTAAACAGTTTCGATGAGGGAATATTCCTTCTTCTAGGCCTAGAACAAAGACTATATCATATTCTAGTCCTTTAACAGAGTGAATAGTCATTAGACTTACTTTATGACGAGAGTCTTTATATTCATCTTTATCATTAACTAAACTTACTTCATATAAAAAGTCTTCTAGGGATACTAGTCCCATTCTCTCTTCAAAAGCTTTAGTAATAGATTTAAATTCTTCTAGGTTTTCTAATCTTACTTCACTTTCAATACTCTTTTCACTCTCTAGTTCTTGTTTCATACTAGTAGAGTCTAGTACTTTATCAATTAACTCTGTTAAGGTTACTGATTCTGCAACTTTTTGTAAAGAGATAATCAAGTCTTTAAATTTCTCTTCTTTACCTCCATCTATCGCTTCAAATAGACTTATACCCTCTCTATCAGCTTTTTCAGTTAAATGCTCTATGCTCTTTAGTCCTATACCTCTTTTAGGAGTATTTATAACTCTCAATAAGCTTACATCATCTTTAGGATTAAAGATTAGTTTTAAGTATGCTAGTAAGTCTTTAATTTCTTTTCTTTGATAGAAGCTGAAACCTCCTACAATACGGTAAGGAATATTATCTTTTAATAGTTCTTCTTCTATGACACGGGACTGAGCATTAGTTCTATATAATATTGCAATATCACTAGCATCTTTTCCTTCATCTAAAAGTTTCTTTATTTCCTTAGCAGTATAATGACTTTCATCTTTTTCATCATAGGCTCTATAATAAGTTATCTTATCGCCATCACCTTTAGTAGACCAAAGATTTTTCTCTTTTCTTTTTTCATTATTTTTAATAACACAGTTAGCAGCATCTAGTATGGTCTTAGTAGAACGATAATTTTGTTCTAGTTTAATGCTTAAAGCATTAGGATAATCTTTTTCAAAGTTTAAGATGTTTTTATAGTTCGCTCCACGGAATCCATATATCGCTTGATCGGCATCTCCTACAACACAGATATTTTTATATTTAGCACTTATCATTTTAGATAAGATGTACTGTGCTTCATTAGTATCTTGATACTCATCTATTAGTATATATTTATAACGTTCTTGATATTTTTGTAAAACATCCGGATACTTTCTAAAAAGAGTAATTGGTAGAAGTAATAAATCATCAAAGTCCATGGCATTATTCTTCTTTAATTTATCTTCATATTTATAATATACTTCACTTACTACGTTTTCATAATCACTTGCTATATATCTTTCATAATCTTTTGGAGATAAAAGTTCATTTTTACAATTACTTATTTTATTTCTAATCGCTTTAGGATTATATATTTTAGGGTCGTAGTTTAGACTCTTTAATATTTTCTTTACTATAGTTAGAGAATCATCACTATCCATAATTACAAAGTTATTACTGTATCCTAATTTATCATAGTTTTCTCTTAATATTTTAAGTCCAAAAGAGTGGAATGTTGATATTTGAATATACTTTGACTCACTACCTATCATTTTATCAACACGTTCTCTCATCTCTAAAGCTGCTTTATTAGTGAAGGTTATAGCAAGTATCTCATAAGGAGATATATCTAGTTCTTCTATTAGATAGGCAATTTTTGTAGTTAAGACTTTAGTCTTACCACTCCCTGCACCTGCTAGTATTAAAAGAGGTCCTTCATTATATAAAACGGCCTTTTTTTGTTCTTCATTTAAGTTATCTAAATCTATATTACTCATATTATTACCTACTTCCTAATTAATTATATCATTATTTTAATTAAGGGAAAAGAAAAAGAGGTCATTTAGACTTCTTTATTGTCAGCGTCAAGAATATAAAGGAAATAGTTTATATCACGGTAGAAGTTATCAATAGCGAGTGGTTCTACTATAAAGTATAGTTTAGCGTCTAATAAATCTTTTAACATATTGGATAATAGTAATCTTATTCTTCTAATAACAGCGATGCTTCTTTCTGTTAAATCCTTTTGATTTTCAGGGGATAGAGGTAAACTATTATAATCTTCAAGTAACTGTGGATATATTTCATTTAAGATATTATTTAATACTTCTATATATGATGTTGCATTGGGATCTATTAAACCTCTTAAGAAAGAAGTTATTTCATATGCAGTTATATTGTAACCATATTCTGTATCTAAGGCAATTATTGGATCTTTTCTTATCATTTCTTTTAATCTATTTAATTCTCCTATATATAATTCAATTTCTATTATCATAAAGTTATACATAGTAGGATAGGAATATGAAAATAGATTATTAGAAGTCATCTCATCTCTTATTTCCCTTGATAATTCAATAAAATCATTTGCGATATCTAGAGCTTTTGTATTAATGGATGTCATTGTTCTTATTAGTTCATCAGTTATTTCATAGGTATCTGTAGGTGTTAGTTCTAATTGTGATTCCGTTATATCTGTAGCAAGGTTTATATCAAAAAGTTTCTCTGTTAATTTTTCAGTTGGTAGGGTATACTCTGTATAAAATATCTCATAGTCTACTCCTTTTGATGGTACTTTTCCATTAGTTATAGTTACTATTTCTCTACCTAAATCTTGACTTCTTTTAGCAAGAGCTCCTCCTCTTTCTTTATAGGGATTATTTTCATAGAAGGAGAGTTCAATATTAATACAAAAATCTCTCATTGTTCTTAAATAATATAAGTTAGTATTTAATGACTCTTCATAAAATTCTTCTTCTGTTAACATTTTATCACCAATAAATTATATGCAAGAAAAAAAGAGATAGTATTGTAACTAATCTCTTATACTTTGATATAGTTTATTTAACTCTGTAAGAGGGTTATCTTCAACAGGTTTTGATTCTTCTTTTACTTGAACTTTTTCTTTTTCTTCTTTTAGTATCTTAACCATAAGTTTATATTCATCTAAAGTAAAGTTTTGACCTAATAAATTTATAGGTGCTTGTTCTTCTTTCTTCTCTTCTTTAGGTTCTTCTATAATTACCTGTTTTTTAGGTACTTTATAAGCTTCTTTAATATCAAAGTCATGAATAATATTGTAGTTTGTAAAAGATTCTACTTGGATTAAATTATGTTTATATTGATATTTTCTTATTAAGTGATAAACTATTAAAACCACCATCCAGAAAACAAAGATAAACATACTTAATTCTAAAAGACTTCTAACTTGATTACTACTATATAATTCAGTAATATTAAAGACATCTAGGTTAAGATTATTAATAGATGAAATTGCTAATATAAATAAGTACATAACGATTGCAAAAGCAGTAGAATTTATAACTTTTAATTTAAAGTCTGTTTTATTACTAAATATTGTTTTAAAAAGTACTACATTAGTTATTATTAACATAATTAGATAGATAACAATATTTGGGAAGTAATATGTTATAAATACTTCATTAATAGCATAATCTACTAAAGTCATAAAACTACTACCATATTGGACAGCGATAAAGATGAATGCTGCTAGATATAGTAGGATGTATGCTTTTCTACTTTGCTTTCTGTTAGAACCATTAGTAGTTATAAATATTATGGTTAAAACCACTATTACTGCAAGTATCATTAAATATAAGTTTCTAGATGTAATTAAATCAAAAACCGTTTGTAATTTTGTCATTAATGATAACGGACTCATTAATAACACCCCCTTTTATTCAACTGTGTATAGTTCTGCTATATAAATAGTTTGTGTAGAACTATCATCTTTAGTACAGGTAATTAATGTAAGTGTTGTCTTATCATAATTTCTTTTGATTGAAACTGTACCTGTATTCCTTTCTTTATAGATGTTTGTAATTTTATATTTGTAATTAACTCCAGCATAGGTAACTATAGCTTCATCTCCTACTTCTAGTTTATATAAGTCTTTAAAGAAGGCTTTCCAACCTGTACCAGAGTGTCCTGCTATTATTAAGTTACCATTAGTAACATCAGGCATTTCACTACCTTTAATTATTTCTATATTTGCTTCCACTGTATTAAGTTTGGAATCAATATTGTAAAAACCCCTTCTAAACTTTATTTTTGGTATTTCTAAGTAACCAATATAACTTTCAATATCTTGATAATTTTGTGTTTTAGTTTCTTCTTCATCAGCAGTTACTTCAGTTGTATTAACACTATATATTTCTGTTTCGGTTTCATTATATATTTGTTCATTCATATAGTCATAGGCAAGCAACTTTTTATCACTGATGAAGTTATAAAGAATAAAGAATCCTCCAAGTGTTATTACAAATGCTCCAATAAGAGCGACTGTATTAGGAGAGATTCTTTTTTTCTTATTTAACTTTTTGTTTTTTACCATTGTAGTATACGAATCCTACTCCGGATATCAAAAGTACTGATCCAAATAAAGTACTTATTAGGGATTTATTACTTCCAGTAAATGGAACTTCTACAATTTCGTTATTTTCAAAGATAACTAAGGCAGTAGGTGTTTCATCACTGATTGTGAATTTATAAATTTCATCACTTTTCTTATAGCCTTCTGGTGCAGCTATTTCTTCTACTGTATATTCTCCATCTTTTAGTCCAGTAATAGTATGTGGCTCTTCTGTAGTTACAAATTCTTCTATTACGTTTCCTTCACTATCTTTGACTACTAGAGTAGCTCCTGCTAATGGATTACCAGTTGCAGCATCTACTTTTAAAATGTTTACTAGTTTTTCAATAGCTGTATTTTCGATAGTTACTGTTACATCACGATGATCTTTATCTACTGTAAATTCATAGATTTCATCTGTTTTTTCATATCCAGCTGGAGCTTTAGTTTCTTCTACTGTATATGTACCATCTTCAAGATCAGTTAGTTTATGTGGTTCAGTAGTAGTTACAAATTCTTCTATTACATTACCTTCACTATCTTTAACTACTAAAGTTGCTCCTGCTACCGGTTCTTTAGTAATTGAATCTATTTTTATAATTGTTGCATTTCTTTCTAGTTCTTTATTTCTAAATCTTATAGAGATATTTCTATTTGTATCACTAATTGTAAATTCAACAACTTTATCATTTAAAACATATCCGTCTGGTGCTTTTGTCTCTTGTAATGTGTAAGTACCATTAGGTAAGTTTTTAATTGCATGTGATGATGTTGTTGATGTCCAAGTTGCTACTACTTTTCCAGTGCTGTCTTTTAGTTCAAAAGTAGCTCCTGCTAAAGGTTGTTCTGTATCAGCATCAATTTTAGTTATTGTTACTTTACTTGTTTCAAGGGTTAAATTAGTTTGATCTTTTACAGTTGATGTTTCTGGATATAATAATGATCCCATAACATCTTGCTTACTAGAATCATTTGACTTATACATATAAGCTTTATTTATTGAACCAGTTGCAGTTGCTGTTACAGTAATATTTAAACTTCCTACATCAACTGAATCTGCTGGTATTCTAACTTTAAAACTTTCAGATGGTGAAAATGAATTTTGTATATCACCTGTTGAAGCATTAACAACAGTTGTACCTTCTGGAGCATTACTTAAAGATATTGTATAGTTACCTGTTGTATATAATGTTTTAGCACTAATGGTGCTTGATTCATAATATTTTTTATCACTTGTTAAATTTAAGGTACTATCATTATTATTTAAGCTGATAGCAGGCGTTGCGTATGATGTTTGCTTTTTTCCACCTTCAACTAACTCAACAATATAATGTCTGATATTATAAGGATCTGGTCCTGTATACTTGAATGAATCTGGTAAATTATTGCTACCTGTAGTTTCATCTAAATACCACCAAATGGCCGCTTGTGTAATATAGTAGTCCATATCGTCATTGCCAGTTATACTTTTTCTAGGAAAACCATTAGATAAAATGTATGCAAGACCTGCTGGTGCTTCTCCTGACAATGTCATTTTAACACCATATGGTATACCTTTGTGAAAATCTGTACAGTATACATAGCCACCTAAACTACTAGTTAATTTTGCATAATTCCAATCATTAATATATCCATCTAGTATTTTTTCACTATCTGCTGTAAAACTAGGTGGTGCAGAAGATGCAGCATTAATACTAGTAATTCCAAAGATGCTTAAAGTTGTAACCAAAACCATCATGATTACATATTTAATTTTTTTAGTTTTAATCTTTTTCATTTTTATCCCCCCAATTTGTTTTTGTGCCTATATTATAACATTTTTTTTACAAAAATGCAATATATTTCTATAAATACTGAAAAGTAGAACTATTTGTATGTTAAATAGTTCTACTTTATTATATTAATTAGTTAGTTTATTTTTCCTTAACTTCTTTAGATTCTAGCTTTTCTAGAACATCGCTAACTACATCTATAGCTTTTAATCTTAACTCTTCTGCAGCTTTTTCTAAAACTGGTGTTCCTTTAGCAACGGCAAGATTAACTAAGTCTTGGCATTTTTTCTTTATTTCTTCACCTTTTTTCTTAGCAATTTTTAAAGCCTTTTCTTTATCTAAATCTTCAAGTTCAGCTTTAATTTCTTCTACTTTATCTTCAAACATCTCTTTGACATCTTCTGCGTCTACAGATTTAATTTTAGCAACTACATTATCTAGTTTTTCTTTTAAATCCTTTCTTGTTTCACTACCTTTTTTAGGTGCAAATAAAATACCTAATCCTGCTCCAATAGCAGCTCCTGCAACAAATTTTCCAATTCCACTTTTTTTACTCATCAATATCTCCCTTTCCTTTCTTATTAAATATACTTGTTATGAAATTAACAACACTACCAACAACAGTATCAGTAATTATAGTTAATTTATCACTAACATTATCAACAAAATTAAAGACCCCATCTAAATTCTCTAATTTTTTCTTAGTATTATCTAAAATAGCATCTACTTTATTTAGTGTATCTAGTGTTTTTAGTGCTAAAACTATTAAAATAATTACTAATACTATTAATAGACTATCCAATATAACCCCTAAAAATTCCACTTTTTATTCTCCTTTCTTTTCATCATACATTGAATCTATTAAATCAAATAAATTATCTTCGATGCTAGTATCATCGTTTTTAGGCTCTTCTTCATCAAAATTCTTTAAGTCTGTTCTTCTACCTGTCGCTTTTTCATGAGATACATCTTTATAATCAATATTATATTCTAGTCCTAAATCGCTATAATATTCTTCTGCATCTCCCATAGTGACTTTTGCAACTGATGGAGTATTATCAGCACTGATATCTAATAGGCTGTCTTCTTCTTTAATAGCAAAATCTTCTGTTTCTTCTTTAGGTGATTCTTTTTGCTTATTAGAAGTGAGCTCTTCTTCAAAGATATCATCACTATTACCATAAGCTTTTTCTCTGACACTATCTACATCTATATTTTTTGATTTATAACTACTAGTTATTCTAACCTCTTTTTTTGTCACAATATCGTCTTTTTTGTAATTTTCATCTAAAACTCCATAAATTGGAGAAATAATTGGTGATGGATGAAAAGCTTTCTTCTCATGTTGTCTAGAGGCACTACCATATTCGTGTATTTTTATTTCATTATCTGTATTAGTATTACTAATTTTACTTCCACCACTATAAAGATTCTTGTCTTCTTGTTTTTTTTCTCCTTGATATAAAGGTCTTGTTTCTTTAACTTCTTTTTTTACTGGTTTTGGCTTTTCTTCTTTTTTAGGTTCGATTTTAGGAAGAGATTTTTGTTTTTTCTCTTCTTCTAAATCTATAAAATCATCATCTAAAATAGCTTTAAATTTAAAGTCTCTATTAGGAATTTCAACCTTTTCTTCTTCAACAATCAACTCTTCTTTTGGAGCTTGTTTTTTAGGTTTATCCTCAACAATTATCTTCTTTGCAATTGGTTTTTCTTTCTTTTTCACTGGTTTTGGTTCTTCAACTTCCACGTATTCTTCTTCAAAAAGAGCATTTTTTAGTTTATCTAATAGTTTCATAGCTAAGACTCCACCTTTCTTTTTCTTAGTTCTCTTCTATTTCTATTCTGTCTTCACTAGTGTTATTATCACCATAGCCTTCGTAGATACCATATTTTTCTTCATACTCTAGATATGTATCTTTAGTAGCAGTACTGCCTTTAGGTTTCATAACGTCATAGGTATCTTCTTTATAGTCTAGGACATTATTACCAATAAGGCTTTCTAAAACTGTTCTGTTAAATTCTAATGATTTTAAAACACTACTCATATTTATAATAGCACTCTTTATTTCATTTTCTTTAACAAATGCTTCAATTTTACCATAATTGTACATGTATTCTATAAAATATCTATCTGTATCTTCTATTTTTGTTATTTCTAAATAACCTTTTTTATTATTGTAGTCTAGCTCTTTAGAAAAATAAGCTTTATTATTTACTTTATATTCTGCTTCTTCTTTATTGTAAAAACTAACTACATCAATATAAAAATAGTAGGTATTATTATACTCATCTTTAAAACTAGCATTGTATTCGTCTTTTTCTAGTAGCCTTAAACCCTTAGGTATATAGTATTTATAACCATCAAAGACGTTATTGGATAAGTTAGTATCATTTTTTAACATAACATCTACTACTTCATCTATACTCATATTTGTTAAATTAGTACATCCTGTTAAAGTTAAGATAGATATTATTAATAAAAATATTTTCTTTTTCAATATGCAACACCTACTCTTTTATAATTATAACAAAAAAATAATTGGTTTGTCACTTCTTTTGTGCAAAAAGATGATAGACATTTTTCCCCTCTTTACTAAAACGTATCTCATATTCACTCATAATTATATCAGTATCTGTTTTATGATAGTCAAATGAAATATCACTTAAAGCATAGCCATTACTACTTAGTGTTTCAAGGGAATAGATAAATAAATCTTCATTATCAGTTTTCATTTCAATTCTTTTAGTATCTTTAAATAATGAATCATATTTATCTAAAAATATTTTACTAGTTAATCGTCTATCATGCCATCTTTTCTTAGGCCAAGGATCAGAAAAATTTAAATATATTAAATCTATCTCTTTAGAAAATACTTTATCGATATCTAATGCATTCATTCTAATTAGTTTTAAATTATCTAAATCATTAGGAATTTTTTTTATCGCTTTAGCCATTACACTATCAAATCTTTCTATACCTATATAGTTAATATCCTTATATTTAAGAGCATTTTCTAGAATAAATTTTCCTTTTCCCATACCTATTTCAATATATATAGGATTATCATTATTAAATAATGAGTTCCATTTACCTTTATAATCTTCTGGATTTTTAATTAGGTATTTACAACTATTTAGTATTTCTTCTTTATCTTTAACATTTCTTAAACGCATAATAATCACTCCATGTCATATCTAGTATTTTATCATAAATAGAATAAGTATGGAATAAAATAAAACAGAAAGTGAGGTTAAATTTATGAATCAAGGTATGCCTATGTGGCCAAATAATCCTAATATGAACCCTAATATGGGAGGATGGCAAAATTTCAATAGTATTAACCAAAGACTTAACAGCTTAGAAAATCAAGTAAATAGACTTGAAAGACAAATGAGAAGACTTGAGAATAGAGTTAGTAGAATTGAATCTAGTATGATTAGTCCAAGAAACTATGATAGTCAGTCAACTGGTTATGGTAATAGTAATGATAAATACATGATGTAAAGAGCGAAAGCTCTTTTTTTGTTATAGAAAAAAATTTTGGGTATACTAAAATTGACAGTTATTAGTAAATAAATTATACTTTATATAGGTTGTGATAAGAATGGAATTAAGAGTTTTAGAAAAAGATGAGTATGAAAAATTTGTAAAGACTAATCCTTATAAGAGTCATTTTTTACAGTCTTATGATTGGGGGCAACTTTCTAAGAAAGAAAGATGTCTTACTCCTTATTATTTAGGACTTGATGATAATGGAAAGATTGTAGGAGCGACTCTTTTACTTAAGAAAAGTCTTCCTTTAGGATTATGCTATTTATATGCACCAAGAGGATATGTAATTAATTTTAGGGAGAAAAAAATATTAGACAAGTTTACAGAAGAAATTGTTAAGTTTGCTAAGAGGAAGAAGGCAATTTACGTAAAGATTGATCCTGATATTATTTGGAAGAAGGAAGACTATAAAGGTGAAGTTACAGAAGTTGAATCTAAAGATAAGAAAATATATAACGAATTACTTAGACTAGGTTATAAACATATGGGTTTCACTAAGAACTTTGAAACATCTCAGCCTAGATATACTTTTAGAATAGATTTAAATCAGTCTATGGATGAAATTGAGAGTCACTTTTCGAAGACAACGAAACAAAGGATTGCCAAGTCATTAAAACTTAAGACTAAAGTTGAAATAGGAACAGAAAAAGATATACCAACTTTTTATCATTTAATGATGTTAACTGAGTCTAGAAAAGATTTTGTTTCTTATGGTATTGATTATTATAAGACTTTATATAAATTATTTAATGAAGATAATAAGGCAACTTTATTTTTAGGTAAAGTTAATATTAAAGATAGTTTAGAAGTATTAAATGGTGATTTAGAGGAAGTTAATAAAAAGATAGAGGAACTTCCTAAAGAGAATATGTCTAAGAGTGCCAAGAATAAGCTTAAAGAACTTTCTAGGCAGAAAGAGAATTTAGAAAAAGAAGTAGAGAAATATAATAATTATTTGAAAGAGTATGGCGAAGAAGTAACTCTATCTGCTCATATGATTTTAGAATATGGTGATAAGGCTTGGGTACTATATGCCGGGAACCATAATATCTTGACAGAGACTTATGTTAATTATCATACTTATTATGAGCATTTAAAGTTTTGTAAGGATAGAGGATTAAAGATATATGATCAGTTTGGTACTATTGGTGATTTATCTAAAGATAATCCTAGACTTGGTCTACATGAGTTTAAAAAGAAATTCGGAGGAGACTATGTTGAGTTTATGGGAGAGTTTGATTATGTAGTTAAACCTCTTTACTACTTTGCTTTTACTAAGGTAGTGCCAATTTATAGAAATATGATTAAGAAAAGAAAGAAGAAGGAACTTAAAGATGAAATTGAAAGAGATTAGTTTTGAAGAGTTAGAGAAATTTGCTTTAACTACTGATGAAGTGACTTTTCATCAGACTAAAGGTTGGGCTAAATTAAAGGAACATAACGGATGGAAGCATTATGTTGTAGGCTTATATGATGAAAATGAAATAAAGGGAGCTGCTTTACTTCTTGCAAAGCGTGTACCTATTGTTAAGAAGTATATGTTTTATTCCCCTAGAGGATTTTTAATAGATTATCATAATTTTGATTTATTAAAAGTGTTTACAGAAGAAATTAAGAAGTTTGTTAAAAGTAAGGAAGGTATATTTGTTAAGATAGACCCTTATGTTATGTATAAACAAAGAGATTTAAATGGTGATTTAGTTAAAGATGGTATAGATAATAGTGATACTGTTGATAATTTAAAGAAGTTAGGTTATAAACATTTTGGCTTTAACTTAATGCAAGATGCCTTACAACCTAGATGGATGCATACTATTACGGTTAAAGATAGAACTCTTGATGATGTTATGAAGGATATGGATTCTAAGACAAGACAGATTTTAAGAAAGAATGAAAGACTTGGTGTAAAGGTTAGAGAGATTACTAGAGATGAGTTACCTATATTTAAAGATATTATGCAACATACAGGAGAACGTCGGGAATTTATTGATAGACCTTTATCTTATTACGAGAATATGTGGGATAGCTTACACGATGAAGGTATTTTGAAAATATTAATTGCAGAAATAGATTTTGATGAAGAGATAGAAAATACGAAAAAAGAAATAGAAGCTTTAGAGAAATCTATTAAAGCAAGAAAAAAACAGTATGAAGATAAAAGTAAACCTATGAATGAGAAGAAGTATCATAGTAAACAAGAGTTTGAAAAGAATGAGATTAAGAGATTACAAAAAAATATTGAAAAAACTAAAGATATGAAAGAAAAGTATGGGGATAAGCCTATACTTGGAGGAATTCTATTCTTAATCTATGGTAAAGAAGTATTATCACTATACGGTGGTTCTAAAGCAGAACTTATGAGTTTTCAATCTGCTTATACTCTTCATTTTGCAGGTGTTAAGTATGCAATAGATAATGGTTATGATACATATAACTTCTATGGTATTACAGGTGACTTTAGTGAAAATAATCCTTTACTTGGACTATATCTATTTAAGAAGAGTTTTGGAGGACAAGTAGTAGAATTAATTGGAGAATTTGATCTTATTATTAGTCCTTTCTGGTATCACGCTTATAAGGTTAGTTATGCTTTATATCATAAACTTAAGAATATTAAAAGATGACTTGATTTTAGGTCATCTTTTTTGAATTACTTCTTAAAACTTATCATTCATTAAAAAATCGAATATATTTAAATGCTTTATGCCATCTTTAGAATAGTCTTTTTTATCTAAAGAAATAACATATTTATCATTATCATCGTCTAGACAGTTAAAAGCCTCAAATTCTCTTTTGATTGTTTCTTCTTTATCTAGTTTATAACAAACTTGGATATATTTTATTTTATTACTTTTTACAGCAATAAAGTCAATTTCACCCTTTTTTGTTTTGCCTATGTAGACTTTATAATTTTTTCCTATTAAATCATTATAAACGATGTTTTCAAGAGCAATAGAGTAATTTAAATCTCTTCCTGTTGTTTTTATTTGTTTAATTCCCAAATCATTAGAATAATATTTATTTAAAGTTTTTAGAATAGTTTTACCGTGTATATCATACCTATATACTTTATTCATAATGAATGTTGATGTAAATGCCTCTAAATAATTATAAAGAGTGTCATTAGCAATATTATGATGTTCTTGTTTTAAGAAGTTAATAACGTGATTTCTTGAGAACTCTTTTCCTTCTGTATCTAGTATATATTGTAATACTTTGTTAAAAGAAGAAATGTCTTTTATACCTAGTCTTTCTACAATGTCTTTTAAAATAATTGAGTCATAAACACTTTCTAAGTAGTTAATTTTATCATTATCATTTTCAAATAAAAATCTCTGTGGTAGACTTCCCCATTTGAAAATATCTAATAGAAGTTCTTCATATTTATCTTCTTTAGTATTAGTTAGTTCTACTACTTCTTTGAATGATAATGGATTAATTTTAAAACTGACATATCTACCCGAAAGATCTGTTGATAGTTCTAATAAAGTCATTCTACTATTAGACCCAGTTATAAATATACTATATTTGTCTGTAATTCTAAGAGAATTAATACCTTTTTCAAAATCTTCTATTTTCTGAATTTCATCTAAAAATACATAATACTTATTATTATCTATTGTTAATGACTCTATATAATTATATAAATCCTTAGCTGTTTTAATAAAATCATATTTTAACGATTCAAAATTAATATATATTA
>CALVUY010000020.1 GCA_944363705.1 uncultured Bacilli bacterium
AAAAATAAAGAAGATAAGTTAAAAGAATTAGAGTATGATTTTGTACAAGATTTTATTAAATTAAGAAAGGATAATCATTTAACTCAAGAAGCAATGGCTAATCAATCTGGAGTTATTAGATTAACTATTACAAGAATTGAAAATTTAATAACATCTCCACAAGTTAATACCCTAATGAAAATATTAGAACCAATTGGTTATACTGTTAAGATAGTACCAATTGATAAGAAAAAGAAAAATAAAAAAGATTAGAAAAAGTTCTAGTCTTTTTTTTTATTTTCCTCTATACTATTTCTAGAGGTGAAGACTATGAAGAATATTACCTTATTACCAGCAGATACTTATATAGTAGTTAATAAAACAGTCCTTCATGAAGAAGATAGACATCTTTTAACTATGCTTTATCAACCTATAATAGGTTATACTGCTGTTAGTCTTTACTTTACTTTAATAGATGATTTAGATGAGTTTAATCGTCTTAGTGATGATTTAAATCATCATCATTTAATGAGTATAATGCAACTTAGACTTGAAGATATTATGATAGCAAGAGAGAAATTAGAAGCAGTAGGACTTTTAAAAACCTATTTAAAAAAAGGAAGTGTTAATAACTATGTTTATCTTTTATATTCTCCTATCAGTGCTAATGAGTTTTTTAATCATCCAATATTAAATATCGTCCTATACAATAATATTGGTAAAAAAGAATATGATAAACGTTTAGAAATGTTTAAAGTACCAAGAGTTAGATTAACTGATTATGAAGATATCTCTCATAAATTTAATGAAGTGTTTAAAAGTAGTAACTTAAAACCATTTGAAGTAATAGAAGATGTAGAAAAGAAAGAAACTTCTTCTATAATTTTAGATGATATGATAGACTTTAATCTTTTAATATCTTCTATTCCTAGTGGTCTTGTTAGTAATAGATGTTTTGATAAAGAGACTAAAAAACTAATTAATAACCTTGCTCTAGTCTATAACATTGATACAGAAAGAATGAGTGGACTTGTTAGGACTTCTTTAAATGAGAAAGGTTTAATTGATAAAACTCTCTTAAGAAAGAATTGTCGTAACTACTATTCTTTTGAAAATGTAGGAAGTCTTCCAACTCTTGTTTATCAAACCCAACCAGATTATCTAAAGAAACCTGTAGGGGACACTTCTAAATGGGCTAAAATGGCTTATACTTTTGAAAATACTAGTCCTTATGATTATCTAAAAAGTAAAATGAAAGGAGCAGAACCTACTAAAAGGGATTTAAATCTAATAGAAGACTTGATGCTAGATCAAAAACTAAGTGCAGGGGTAGTTAATGTTTTAATTTCTTATGCTTTGAAGATAAATAATCAGAAGTTAAACCGCAATTACTTAGAAACAATTGCAGGACAGTGGAAACGACTTAATATTGAAACAGTAGAAGAAGCGATGAAGTTAACAGAAAAAGAATATAAAAAGATGAAAAAACTTGCCACTAATACCACTAAAAATAAAACTGTATCTAAAAAAATAGCGAAAGAAGAAATATTACCAGACTGGTTTGGTAAAGAATTAGATACTGATAATACTAATGAAGAAGAAAGAGAAGAGTTAGATAAACTTATAGATAGTCTTGTCTAATTAGAGAAAATATGCTATAATATGCCTTAATTAAAGGGGGTACTAATATGACTAATACAAGAGATTTATTGATTAGAAAATATATTATAGATATAATTTTTGTAGTAGTAGTTATATCATTACTTACTTGGTTTTGGTTTGGTCCATATCAACATAAAGTGAGAATAAGAGAGTCTCTTAAAGTTAATAATATTGAGTTTAATAAAGATATTGCCTATACAGGTTTTGATTACTTAGAACTTTCTTCTAATAAAATTACAAAAGACTTAACAGTTACTAATGATAGTGATGAAGAGATAAGTTTTATTATTAATTTTAACAATTTAACTAACGATAATAATAACTACATTAGTTATATTTTAACTGATAATGAAGGATATCAAAGTGATATTAGAAATCTATCACTTGATGGGTATATTCTAGAAAATAATTTAAGTAAAAATGAGACTAAAACGTATACTATTACTATGTGGATTAATGCTAGTGAAGAGGTTAATGGTAATTTAAATATTTTATTAAATCCTACTATGGCTTAACAAATATTAAAAGATATGCTAAAATATAGTTATCTTTTTAATTTGTCCCCATAGTTCAACGGATAGAACAAGGCCCTCCTAAGGCTTAGATGAAGGTTCGATTCCCTCTGGGGACGCCAGTAGATATTATTATTTTTAGTAATATACTAAAGATATTTATATAAAATTAATTTTATAAATTTTGTTTAGACACTAAGTTTTACGCGGTGTCTTTTTCTATATTTTTATCAAAATGACTCTTGTTACATTAGATATTTTATAGTATAATTTCTATAGAATAAGAAGGTGTTAACATGTTAGGTACAATAAGAGAAATAGTTGATAATAATGTTATTTTAGATTTGACTATAGATATAACTAAGCAAGCTAATTTATTGAATTTACATGTTATCTTTGAAGATAATGGAACTAAAATAGTAGGAGAGATTGTTAATAGTACAAAAACAACTTTAAAAATAAATATTGTAGGAGAAATTAAAAATAATGAGTTTTTACCAGGTATTAGTGCTAAACCATCTTTTAGATCAACTACACGTATTGTAAATATGGATGAACTTGCTTTAATATTAGGACCAATGGAACCAACTGATAAAGAGGTTACTTTTGGTTTTTCTAATATTTATCAAAACTATAAAATAAATGTAGATATAAATGGTTTTTTCAGTAACCATTTTGCAATATTAGGTAACTCTGGAGCAGGTAAATCTTTTTCAGTTAGCCGTATTTTACAAAATGTTTTTGCAGATTCTAAAAAAAGTCCAGTTGGCGCTCATGTTATAATGTTTGATGCTTATGGAGAGTATACAAAATCTTTAGGTAATATTGATAAAGTAAATTCTAATATACATTATAAAACTTATACAACTAATCCTGATAATACTATGAGTGAAATATTAAATATACCTTTGTGGTTACTTGGAGTAGATGATTTAGCATTACTTCTTGATGTTACAACTCCTAATCAAATACCTATTATTGAGAAAGCTTTAAGTCTTGTTAATATCTTAACAGGAGATGATCCTGATGTTATTAAATATAAAAATGATATTATTGCAAGAGCAGTTCTTGATATTTTGTTAAGTGGACATCAATCTACAAAGATAAGAGATCAAGTAATAGCAGTACTTACTAAATTTAATACCGAAGATTTAAGTCTTGATGCTAAAATAGTACAACCTGGTTATACTAGAACCTTTAAACAATGTTTATATATAGATAAGACTGGTAAACTAATGGAAATGGAACTTGTTGTTAATTTTGTAAAACAATTTATAATGGATGACTTTAACTTAGAAGATAGACCAGAGAAGTTTATTGCCTATACTCTAAAAGATTTAGAAACTGCAATGGATTTCGCTCTTATTAGTGAAGGAATCTTAAAAAGTGATAAAGTCTATGATTATGCTAATGTCCTAAGTGTTAGATTACATACTCTTGCTAATAGTCTTAATCATGTTTTCTTTGATTCAACTTCTTATATAAATAAAGAAACTTATTTAGATAGATTATTTACTAATATGGACGGAAATAGGTGTCAAATAGTAAACTTTAATATTAGTTATATAGAAGATAGACTTGCAAAAGTTATAACTAAAATAATATCAAAACTAATTTTTGACACAGCGGTTACAAATGAGAATAGAGGTAGTGTTCCATATCATATAATTATTGAGGAAGCGCATCGATATGTTCAAAAAGATACAGATACAGAAATACTTGGTTATAATATTTTTGACCGTATAACTAAAGAAGGTCGTAAATATGGTGTTCTTTTAGGGTTAATTACACAAAGACCTAGTGAACTGTCAGATACTGCTATATCTCAATGTTCAAACTTTGTTATTTTAAGAACATTACACCCTAAGGACTTAACCTATATTAAAGATATGGTTCCATCAATAACTCTAGAAGTTGCAAATCAATTAAAAAGCCTAAAACCAGGTAATGCTATTGCCTTTGGTAGTGCTTTTAAAGTTCCAATTAATATGCAATTTCAAAAAGCAGATCCTGAACCTTTATCAAATAATGTTGATATTAAAAATATTTGGTATAAAAGTAATTAAATACTTTTCTAATTTAAAAAAATATGTTAGTATAATATATAGTTAATAGGAGGATAAGATATGGCTTTAGATAAATTAAAGAAGTTAATAGGTAGTGATTCTGAAAATTATGAAGAAGAAGTGAAAGAGGAGGAGTATTATAAAGTGAGTAGAGAAGATTATATGGATGAAAATGGTGTTGCAGGTAGTAAAATGATGTTACTTGAACCACGTGCTTATTCTGAAAGTCAACAAATAGCAGATTATTTAAAAGAAAGAAATGCTGTAGTTGTTAATTTAAAACGAGTAACACCAGATCAAGCGAAAAGAATAGTAGACTTTTTAAGTGGTACTTTATATGCTATTGGTGGAGATTTACAAAAATTAGGAGGAGGAATATTTTTGTGTACTCCGAATAATGTTAATGTAGAAGGAGAAATAAGTGATGATGCTGCTCCTAAGACTACAAGAAAATCTAAAAAACAAGAAGACGACGAATTTGATTGGTAATAACCCGTACTAAGGGATGTGATATTAATGGACAAATTTAACTATGAAGCGAATGGTTATAATCGTGCAGAAGTTAATAAATTTGTAACAGATGTAATTAAAGAGACTGAAGGTATAATAAAAAAGTGTAAAGATCAAAAAAAAGAAATAGCAGATCTTAAAGATAAATTAAGTCATTATGAGGATTTAGAGAATACCTTAAAACAATCTTTAATTAATGCTGAAAAGACTGCTGATAATGTTAAAAGACTAGCAAGAGAAGAAGCTGATATTATAGTTAGTGATGCTAAACATAATGCTTCAAGGATAGTGGGAGAGTCATTATTAAAAGCTAGAAAGATAGAAGATGAAGCGGATAGATTAGAGAAAAATGTAAAGATATTTAAACGCAAATTAAAAATTATTGTAGAACAACAAATGGCTGTAGTAGAAGAAATAGAAACACTAGACTTAGAAGATAAATAGTCTAGTGTTCTTATATCTTAGAAAGGAGATTTATGGAAGAAGATAAAGAATTAGAAGGGTTAATCTTAAAATATACAGCTGCCCTAAAAACTTTAGAAACACAAATTAGTATTTTATTACAGGATTATGAACATAAAAATAATTATAATCCTGTAGAACATATAAAGTCTCGTATTAAAAGTTATGACAGTGCTACAAAGAAATTAACTTCTAGAGGTTATGAATTAACAACTAAAAATATAGAAGAACATGTCCATGATATGGTAGGACTTAGAATAGTTTGTTCATTTTTATCAGATGTATATGAAATAGTAAAGATAATAGAAAATAGTGATCAAATTACAATTCGTGATAAGAAAGACTATATAACTAATCCTAAAGATACTGGATACTATAGTTATCATTTATTAGTTTACGTACCAGTTTACTTAATAGATGGTGTTACTTTGGTAGAAGCAGAAATACAGATTAGAACCGTTGCCATGGACTTTTGGGCTAGTCTAGATCATAAAATAACTTATAAATTTAAAGGAGAAATACCTGAAGAAATCAAAGAAGGTATGCATAAGTGTGCAGAAGATATTCATGCACTAGATCAAAAGATGTTAAAGTTAAATAATGAAATGCAAATAATTAAAGATGATCAAGAGATAATTTGATTTTAATAAGAAAAAATAAAGATTACTAATTTAGAAATCTATGAGAAAGATTTGAAGAGGAACTATGCTATTAAAGGAGCGGTTGCATGAGTGGCTTTAGCTGCTATTCCTATGGGAATTGCTGTAGCAAGTAATGTTTTTGGAATGAATATTAGAATGGATGATGCTACTTTTGTTGGTGATTTTGTCAATAATTTTTATGGAACTATAGAAACTTGGCCTGGGGCATTAGCAACTGGTGGTCTTTTAGCATATATTCCAGTTGCAATCTCACAAGCTAAAGCAGAAGAGAAAGTAAGAAAAATGAAATATTATTTTTTTGATAAAAAGTATTAAGATAACTCTTAGTACTTTTTTTATAAAATAACTAGAATATTTGTTTAGGTTATGCTATTCTATATTTAATAAAACGTTAGGAGGAGATTAATTAATGGAAAATGAATATAAAGCTATGGACATTGCTAAATACTTTATAAATGAACTACATCCTGAACCTTTAAAATTACAAAAATTATTATATTTTGCTCAAGGTTTTTCTTATGCTTTTTATGATAAAGCGCTATTTAATGATGACTTTGAAGCTTGGGTTCATGGGCCAGTTATTCCTTCTATATATCACGAATATAAAAGTTACGAGTATAATCCTATTGATTTAAATTATAACTTAAAATACTTTAATAAAGATGTTATAGACTTATTAGAATACGTTAAGAGAAATTATGCAAAATATGATGGCAAGTATTTAGAAGAGATAACACATAAAGAAGAACCTTGGTTATTATCACGCACAGGTTTGGATCCAGATGAGAGAAGTGATAAGACAATTCCTAAATCTAATATTGCTTCCTATTTTACTAGTTATGTATTACAACCAGATGATGAGGAGTGGGATTAATGCAGGGAGAAATTTGGACTTATGTAGCAACAAAACCTAATAATACAAAAGAAGCAAAAGTAAGACCAGTTTTAGTAATTGGTGATGATAGTAATAATCAGTTACAGTATGTAGATATCCATTATGTAATTATCTCTTCATCTGCAGAATGTGGTATTTATGATGTTTTATTAGATAAGAAGTTAGCAAAAGAATTGGGATTAGCAAGACAATCTATAATTAAAACAACTAAGATATATACAGGACCTAGAAGTAAGTTAGGTGTTAAAATAGCAGACTTACCTTCTAGTAAAAAAGAAGAATTTGTAAAGAAATATCAAGCATATCAAGATGATTTAATATCAAAATTATATTTATAGATTAAGAGGGAGTGATAACTATGAACGAAAAAACTTATATTGAAGTATTTGATGAAAAAAGTCCTAAAGTTAAACAATTATATTGGAATATTGCCTTTGGATTACAAGATGTTGATAGATTAAAACCATCTAAATATATGGTAGAGTTAACTAATGAACATATTGATGGTAAAAAAACATATAAAGAAGTTAAAGATGATATAACATCATACTATTCTAAAGATAACAATGTATCTAATAGTGAAAAAGAAGCTGATGAAGTATCGCTTGCTATCTATGAGATATTAAGTGATAAAGCCTTTAGATTTGATTATCTGACTTATAAAAACTATCATAAAAGATTATTTCAAAATCTTGATAAAGATATATATCATCCTGGAGAATTTAGAGCTTATAATATTACTAAAGATGAAGAAATATTAGATAATGATACAGTAAGTTATCAGTCTTATGACTTGATAGAAGAGTCTTTAAAATATGATTTTGAAGAAGAAAAAAATATAGATTATATTAATATGAATGAGAGTGAATTAGTAAATAGAATAACAGAGTTTACATCAAGAATTTGGCAAGTGCATCCATTCAGTGAAGGAAATACTAGAACAACTGCTATCTTTATTCAAAAATATTTAATAAGTATGGGTTTTGAAGTTAATAATGAATTATTTAAAGATAATTCTCTATATTTTAGAAATGCTTTAGTAAGAGCGAATTATACAAATTATAATAAAGGTATTAAAGAAGATAAACGTTACTTAGTTATGTTTTTTGAAAATTTATTATTAGGTAAAGATAATGAATTAGATAATAATAAGTTATATATTTAATAAAGGAGAAGTCTAATGAAAACTAAAGAAGAAAAAATAAAAGAATTAGAAGATAAAGTAAGAGTTACAGATTTAACAGTATATGAAAAAGAAACATTTAAAAAGTCGTTAGTAAAAGGAACTATTTCTGGAATGGTAACTTTTGCAATTCCTGTAAGTGTTTCTGTAGCGAGTAATACGTTTGGGATAACTCTTAATTTAGATGACAGTAATATATTAAGTATGTTATATGAATGCCTATCTTATTTACCTGTTTCTGTTACTTTAGGTACAATAGGAGGTGTATTGCAAGAGGCATGGCATCTTCTTTATGCTGATCTCGATATACAAGAGATGAGAAAATTAAAGTATTTTATAGAAAATAAAGAAGATATAACTAAAGTGACAGATATAAATATTTTAGATGTAAAGTATGGTACATCTGCAATGGACTTGAAAGATTATGCTAATAAAGGAAGAAGCAAAGTATTAAAGTAACTATTAGTACTTTTTTCTTGTTTAAAATGTTAATATCTTGTATTATATAAATGTATTTAATATTAATAGAAAGACAGTGATGTTTATGGAACTATTAGTACCGGCAGGAGATATAAATTCATTTTATGCAGCCTTAGAAAGCAGGGCCGATGCTATATATTTATCAGGTAAAATGTTTGGAGCAAGGAGTTATGCTAAGAACTTTACGATTGATGAGTTAAAAACAGTTTTAAAACTTGGTAAAATCTATGGTGTTAAGATCTATGTAACGATGAATACTTTAGTAAAAGATAATGAAGTAGAAGATTTTCTTAAAGAAGTAGAATTTTTATATAGTTTAGGTGTAGATGCTATTCTTATGCAAGACTTTGGTATGATTTCTTTATGTTTAAAAAAGTATCCTAATCTAGTAATCCATGCTTCAACTCAAGTTAATAGTAGTAGTTATGAGACTATTAAACTTCTATATGAGATGGGTGTAAAACGTGTAGTACTACCAAGAGAGATGAGTATTGATGAGATTAAGAAAATAGATATACCTATAGAACTTGAAGTTTTTGTTCACGGAGCCTTATGTGTAAGTTATTCAGGTAATTGTCTATTTAGTTCTATGCTAGGTGGAAGAAGTGGTAATAGAGGAGAGTGTGTTGGTAGTTGTAGATTACCTTATAAATTATATAAAGATAAAACTCTAATAGATGAAGGATATCTTTTATCAATGAAAGAGTTAAATACATCATTAGACATTAAGAAATTACCTAGTAATGTTGTTAGTCTTAAAATAGAAGGAAGAATGAAAAGCCCATCTTATGTAGGTTTTATTACAAAGTATTATCGTAAAATACTTGATGGTGAAGAACTAACTACTAAGGATTTAGAAGACTTAAAGAGCATGTTTTATAGAGGCTTTACAAAAGGTCATTTATTTAATGATGAAGACTTAATTAATAAGAAAAGTCCTAATCACTTAGGAAGTCATTTAGGTAAAGTTATAGATGTAAATGATGAGAGAATTAGAATAGAATTAGATAGACCTCTATTACAGGGTGATGGTATTAGATTTAAAGAATCTAATAAAGGAATGATTGTTAATTATCTTTATGATTTAAAAGATAATCTAATTAATAAAGGAAATCCTAAACAAATAGTTGAAGTTGATAATAAAGTTAAATTAACTAGTCTAGATGAAGTTAGAAAGACTACAGATAAATCTCTTGAAATAACAGACTTTACTATTACTAGAAAAGTTCCTATTAATATAGATGTGAAAACAAAGGTTGGAGAAGTATTTACTTTAAGTTTTAGTGATTTATCTCATACTGTTACTTATACAGGTAATGTAGTAGAGAAATCTATTAATAATCCTATATCTAAAGAAAGACTAATTAGTCAGTTAGAAAAACTAGGTAATACTCCTTTTGTTTCTAAACATATATCTATAGATATGGATGAAGATATCTTTGTTAGAATTGGAGATTTAAATATTGCAAGAAGAACTTTATCTGAAAGATTAATAGGAGAAAGACTTAATGATTATAAAGAGCCTATTATTAATGAAGTAACTTTTGATAAGATAAATACTAAAGAAACAATAGATTTAGATTCATATCAAGAAGTAGAAAGAAATCCTTTTAATATTAAAGATGTCTTAAAAGATAAAAGTATTGTTAGTAATTTATATAGACCAACTACTGATGTAATAGCATCTTACCATCTTAACGTCTTTAATTCATATACTGTTTATTATCTTTATAAATTAGGATATAAAGGGATAACTTTATCAGTAGAACTTAATAGTTTAGAATTAAAAAATTTAATAGAATCTATTAGAAAAAGATTTGGGAATATTCCAATAGTTATTAAAACTAAAGGTTATGTAGAAGTAATGCTTATTAAAGGTAATATTTTAAATCTAGATAAAGATACTTCTTATACTTTAGTTAATGTTAAAAATGATAAATTTAAAACTTACTTTGATGGAAGATGTACTCATATTAATTCCAGTTATAGCATTAATTTAGATGAGAAAGAGTTAGAGTTTGATAATGTTTATTTTGTAGGAGAAAATCGTGGAAATTAGAAAAGAATTTTATTTACATAATAAAGGAGTTTTAAGTTTATATGATATAAGATATTTAGAAAGTGATTTTACTTTAGTTATAAAAAATATTTCTGATAGTTTAAAATGTGAGGCTTCTGCAGAACTTTATAATTCTATTAATAGTAAATTGCCTTCCTTTGAAGATAATGATTTGAAAATGTTTTTTTCTGATTTAAAAACACGAAGTGAAGAAAAGAAGGAAAAACCATTTTATATGTTTAAAGATACTATGCCAGAAGATGAATTTATAGAATATTTAACTCCTATTGATTGTAATCATCAGTCTTATTTACAGCTATTTAACCAAATTAATACTAATTCTATAACTTATCAAGAAAGTCTATATGGATTATCATTTCCTACTAATATTATTGCTTTTGAGAAAATTGCTAGTTTCTTAAATAGTGATAATATAGATAAATATCAAAAATATCTAAGAGAATATTTAAAGGTTTTTAATTTTGAATATAGAGAAGTTTATTCTAAAGAAGATTTAATTAAAGAAGAGTTAAATCAAATAATTAAGAGTGATTTTAGTAATCTATTTAGTAATAAGTATTCTCTTGAAAAACAGATAGAAGAAGAGTATCATAGAAAACAGGAAATGGCGAAAGCGAATGAAAGAGTTTTAAGATTGGGCAATAAATTTTATAAATAAAAAGGAGGAGTCGAGTTTTCTCGATAGTGGTAATAATGGATAATAACAAAAAAGAAATAGTTACAACTTTATTTATGCTTTGCATTGCTTTTCTATTTAGTGTGTTTATGTTAGTATTTTCTTTTACTATAGAAAATATAGAAAATTATGAGATGACAACTGGTTATTTAATTAGTTATAAAGAAGTTAATAATTCAAATCAAACAATGTATAATCTTGTTTATTCTTATACCGTGAATGGAATTGAATATACTGTCTCTTCTTCTGGTGAAAGTGGAATATTACCTAGAATTAATAGTCCAAGACCTATAAAATACAATCCTAATAATCCGGAAGAAGCTTATATTCCTTCTTTATCATTAAAGTTTTTATTTTCATTTTTAGGTATATTTGGTATTATTGTAACTTCTATTGCCTTTATGATTGAAACTAAAAAATTAATAAAAGATGGAAAATTAAAAACTATAATTAATTTGTTTTTAGGGTTTATACCAGGTGTTCTTATGATATTTCTTGGTTATATAATTACATATATAGCGACTGGATATTTTTCTTTTATTAAAATGTTTACTTATTATACTAATAGTATGTTAATACCACTTTTATTTGCAGTGGCTTTCATAATAGTTGGTATGATAAGTATAATAATGCCTTTATTTAAGTATTTTAAGAATAAATATTTAAAAAATGTTAATTAGGTAATAGATATAATCTAACTGCTATTACTTTTTTTAATTCTTAATCTGTGGTATACTAAGCTAGTAAGAAAAAGGAGGAACTATGGATAAGTTAAGTAGAGAAGAAGTACTACATGTTGCTCATCTAGCTCGTATTTCTTTAACTGAAGAAGAAATAGAGAAGTTTAGAGGAGAACTTAAAGTACTAATGGATGATATAGATAAGATAAAAGATGTAAAAGATTATGATGATGAAATGATGTATACACCAATTAATGATAATACTAGATTAAGAGAAGATGTTGTAGGAGATATGTTAAGTGCAAAAGAAGCGACAATAAATGCTCCTAAAAAGAATGGAAGTTTTATAGAAGTGCCGGTGATGATTAATGAGTAAATATTTAGATTTAAGTATTAAAGAAATACATGAGTTATTAGTTGAGAAAAAAATAACTCCTCTTGATTTAGTAGAAGAAGCATTAAAAAGAATAGAAGATGCTAAAGACTTAAATGCCTTTATTACCATAAATGATAAAGTAAGAGAAGAAGCGAAAGACTTAGGTGAAGTAGAAGAAGATAATATCTTCTTTGGTATTCCTATCGCTGTTAAAGATAATATTGTAACTAAAGACTTAAGAACAACCTGTGCCTCACATATCTTAGATAATTTTATACCTATATATGATGCAGCGGTTGTAGAAAAAATTAAAGATAAGAAAATGCTAATCATTGGTAAGACTAACATGGATGAATTTGCTATGGGTTCTACTAGTGAGACTAGTTACTTTGGGGCACCACTTAATCCTCATGATAAAAAACGTGTTAGTGGTGGAAGTTCTGGTGGAAGTGCTAGTGCCATATCAGGAGGACTTGTTCCTCTTGCCCTTGGTAGTGATACAGGTGGAAGTATTAGACAACCATCAAGTTATACAGGAATAGTGGGAATGAAACCAACTTATGGAAGAGTATCACGTTATGGACTAGTTGCCTTTGCATCAAGTCTTGATCAAATAGGACCAATGACTAGAACTGTTTATGAAAATGCTTTGCTTTTAAATATCTTAGTAGGTGAAGATGATAG
Source organism: uncultured Bacilli bacterium (assembly GCA_944363705.1). Lineage (GTDB taxonomy): Bacteria > Bacillota_I > Bacilli_A > RF39 > UBA660 > Onthousia. The sequence continues at coordinate 12,908 of CALVUY010000020.1, forward strand.
AGATCTTACTAGTGTTAAAAAAGAGAAAGAAGATTTTACAAGACTTATTGGTAAAGATATTAAAGGTATGAAGATAGCCTTACCTAAATACTTTATTAGTGATATTGTTGATGAAGAGATTAGTAAGAAAATTGAAGAAGTCATTTCTTTCTTGCGAGAAAACGGAGCCATTGTTGATATCGTTGATATGCGATACTTAGATACAGCAGTTAACCTTTATCAGATAATCGCTATGGCAGAAGCTAGTAGTAATTTAGCAAGATTTGATGGTATTCGTTATGGATTTAGAGCAAATGATGTAGAAGATGTTGATTCAATGTATACTAAAACAAGAGGAGAAGGCTTTGGTGATGAAGTTAAAAGAAGAATAATGGTAGGTTCATATATACTTAGTGGTGAAAATGCTAAAGTCTATTACGATAAAGCTTTAATGGTACGTGATGATATAACTAAAGAGTTTAATCGTATCTTTAAAGACTATGATTTAATTATTGGACCAACTACTACAAGAGTCGCTCCTATGCTAGGAATTACTAAAGATGACCCTCATAAAGCCTTTATGGATGATGTTTTAGTAATACCTGTTAATATGGCAGGACTTCCTGGTTTATCTGTTCCTGTTGGTACTAATAGTGAAGGACTACCTATTGGACTACATATAATAGGTAAAGCCTTTGATGAAGCGACTATTTATCGCCTTGCAAGCTTTATAGAGGAGGTGAAAAGATGAGTGAATTTACTCCTACAATTGGTATAGAAGTACATGTTGAAGTTAAAAGTAAAAGTAAACTTTTTTCTAGTAGTGCTAATACTTATGGTATGGCTACTAATACAGCCGTTAATGTTATTGATTTAGGATATCCTGGAACTCTTCCTACTATAAATAAAGAAGTAATAAGACAAGGTGTTAGAGCATGTAAAGTCTTAAACTGTGATATAACTCGTAAAATGCATTTTGATAGAAAAAATTATTTTTATCCAGATAATCCTAAAAACTATCAAATTACTCAAAATAGAACACCTATAGGTAGAAATGGTTATGTTGAAATAGAAGTAGATGGTGTTAAGAAAAAAATAGAAATAGAAGAGATGCATATTGAAGAAGATACTTGTAAGAGTGCTCATCGTGGTAGTGTTAGTTTACTTGATTTTAATAGAGCAGGTGTACCTTTAATAGAAATAGTAACAAAACCTTGCATTAGTAATAGTAAAGAAGCAATGGCCTATCTTACTAAATTAAAAGAACTATTATTCTATGCTAATATTAGTGACTGTAAAATGGAAGAAGGAAGCATGAGATGTGATTCTAATGTCTCTATTAGTAAAGATGATACTTTTGGAACTAAAACAGAAATTAAAAACATAAGCTCTATTCATAATGTAGGCCTTGCTATAGACTATGAGATTAAAAGACAAGAAGAAATGTTAAATAATGGTGAAACTATTAAAGAAGAAACAAGACGTTTTGATGATAAACAAGGAAAAACTATTCTTATGAGAGTTAAAGAAACAGGTAATGACTATCGTTACTTTATTGAACCAGATATTCCTTACTTAGAACTTACTGATGAATTTATTAATGATTCTTTAAGTACATTACCTTTATTACCTGATGAATTAAGAGAAAAATATAGTAAAGTAGGTCTATCTTCTTTACAAATAGAAAAACTAATTAATAATAGACCACTAAATGATTATTTCTTAGGACTACTTTCTTATAAAACTAACTATGTAACAGCAGTAAACTTACTATTATCAGATATCTCATCATACTTAAATAAACATAATAAAGTAATAACTGATACACATCTTTCATATGAAAAATTAGTTAGTGTTATTGAAGCTTTAGAAAGTGGAGACCTATCTAATAAAAACGTTAAAGATTTAATAGACTCTATAATGGAAACTGATAAGACATTAGATGAGTTAAAGAAAGAATTTAATATTGAAAATATTACTGATGATTCTTTTATAAAAGATATTATTACTAAAGTAATAGATAATAATCCTGATAGTGTAAACGATTATAAATCTGGTCATGATAGAGCCTTAAAATACTTAATGGGACAAGTAATGAAAGAGACTAAAGGTAGTGTTAATCCTAAGAAAGCTAATGACATGTTAGTTGAAGCTTTAAATAAGTAATTGATAACTTTCAAATAATATTATATAATAATTATACTAGGAAGTGATAAATATGAAGAATTTTATTAAGAATAATAAGGTTACTGTAGTGGCCTTTATCATCTGTGTAATCTTTGTAATTTTAGTTTTTGCAGTTAAATTAACCTTCTTCCCTAATGAAGGAACTGCTATTTATGGAGATAGGCTTGATGGAATAGAAGAAGTAGAAATAACTGATAAACAACAAGAAGATATTATTAAATCTTTAGAAGATAAAGATGAAGTAAAAAAAGTTAGTTGTGATATAAAAGGACGTACCTTAAATGTTCTTATTACCGTTAATGATGATGTAGAACTAGATCCTGCTAAAGCTTTAACTTCATCTATTACTGAAAATCTTGAAGAAGATCAAACATCTTATTACGATATTCAAGTATTTATAAGTAAAGATAATGATGATACAAGATTTCCTATTATAGGATATAAACATCAAAATAAAGATGGATTTTCATGGACTAAAGATAGGTAGGAGGAATTATGAAGAAAAAAGTACTGATTATTCTTCCTCTTTTAGTTGTAGCAGTTGTTTTTGTAGGTGTCTTTATCTATTATAATAGAGAAGATGCTAAAACGTCTTTAACCGTTAATGAAAAAAAATGGGTTGAAGAAAACGATACAACTATGATCGATATAAGTGTTGTTAATGATTACCCTTTATATGGACTTAATGGGGAAGGAGTATTCTTTAATTTTTTAGATGATTTTGAAAAAAATGTTGGCTTAGAATTTAACAGAATAGCATACTCTAAAAGTAATGAACTAGAAGATAATAATGGTTATAGTTTTAGAGTTTTAAATAATGAAGATGAACTATCTAATAATGACTTATTAATTGCAACAGATGGTTATATCGCTATTGGTAAAGAATATAGAAGAATTAATAGAGTAAGTGATATGTCTAATATTACTTTTGGTGTTTTTAATTCAGATATGGCTGAGGTTAGTTATTATTTAAAAACTGGTACTAATCTTGCTTATAAATCATATGAGACTATAGATGAGTTATTTACAGCATTAGATAATAGTGAAGTAGATATGATTATAATACCTAATATAATGTATCTAGATAAGACAATTGAAAATAACAGTTATTATATAAATTATTACTTTACAGAAATGTCTAAAAAGTTAGTTCTAACTCTAAGTAGTGATAAATCTAATGCTAGACTTAATACTATTATTAGAAAATATTTTGAAAAATGGCAGACAGATAATTATGTAGATGAATATAACAATATTTATTTTGATTATTATATAGAAGAAAATAAAGTTAGTTCAGCTGATTCTACAGATTTAGTTAAGAAAAATTATGTCTATGGTTATGTAGAAAACTATCCATATGAAGTAGAAGTAGATGGTGTTGTTTCTGGTATAGCAGGAGAATATCTAAAAAGAATGAGTCGTCTTACTGATATAAGTTTTTCTTATAAGAAATATGGAAGTGTTGAAGCTTTAAGAAAAGCAGTAGAAAAAGGAGATGTAGATATCTATTTTGATTATTATAATCTTGCTTCTACAAATAATGATTATAAAGAGACAATATCTACTTTTATAGAAGATTATGTAATATTAGGTAGAAGAAGTGATAATCATGTTGTTAATTCTTTTGAAAGTTTAAAAGATGAAAAGATTGCACTATTAGATAATACATCATTATATGATTATTTTGAAAATAATAGCCGTAGTGATATAACGACATATGATACAAATACTGAATTAGTAGAGAATGCTAATGATAAAATGATTGTAGTAGATAAAGAAGTATATAATCTTTATAAAAATACAACGTTTGAAAGTTATGATGTTTTATATCAAGATACTATGATGAATGATTATAAGTTTATGGTAAAGAATAATAATAATACTTTCTATAACTTATTTAACTATATAATTACCACTAATTCTTATTATAATTACCGTAATAATGGACTAGCAGATATTAGTAGATCAATAGTTGAAAGAAGTAGTTTTATGGGCTTATTCCTAATCATATTAGTAATAGTTTCTGTTCCATTAATCGCTTTAGTATTCCTTTATTTCTACTTTAAACATAAACATAAAGTAAAGAAAGTTAAGAAGGAAGATAGACATAAGTATACAGATTTACTAACATCACTAAAGAATAGAAACTACTTAAATAAGAAAGCTCCTGATTGGGAAGCTAGTAAAGTATATCCACAAGCTGTAGTTATAATAGATTTAAATAATGTTAAATATGTTAATGATAATTATGGACATGAAGAAGGAGATAAATTAATAGTAACTGCAGCATCAACACTAGTTAATACACAACTAGAAAACAGTGAAATAATTAGAACAGATGGTAATGAGTTCTTAGTATATTTAGTAGGTTATAGTGAAAGACAAGTAGAAACGTATGCTAAAAAAATAGAAAAAGAAATGAAGAGTTTACCACATGACTTTGGAGCAAGTGTTGGTTACAGTATGATAGAAGATGATATTAAGACATTAGATGATGCAATTAATGAAGCGACACTTGAAATGATGACGAAAAAGCAAGTATTAAAGTAGGAGATAGAAATGAAGAAAAGCAAGAAAATGAAGATATTTTTAAGAAGAGTTATTTCAATAATAAAACTACCAGAAATGAGAATTCTTCCTGGTCAACTTGCTTTTTTTCTTGTTATCTCAATTATCCCATTAATCGCTCTAGTAGGTGCTATTGGTAGTGAATTTGGTTTACCTGCTACAAGTATTAAAGAAATATTAGAGTCAGTTGTACCAAGTGATGTTATAAATTACTTAATACCTGCTAATAATGGGGGAGACTTATTTAATTTTAATATGATAGTATTCTTTATCGCTGCCTTTATTCTTGCAAGTAATGGAACATATTCAATAATTAATACATCTAATGAAATATATAAAGTAAAAGATAGTAGTGAACTTAAAAGAAGAGGTAAGGCTATACTTATGACATTGATATTAGTAGTACTATTTCTATTCTTAATATTAGTTCCAGCTTTTGGAGATGTTTTAATAAAGATAATTACTAATTCTATTCATAGTGATAGTCTAACTAGTTTAGTTGAGAATACTTATAGACTTTTAGAACTTCCAATATCATTATTCTTAATATATTATAATTTAAAACTACTATATACAATCGCTCCAGATACTAAAATAAGTAGTAAAAGTACAATACCAGGAGCATTATTTACTACTATTATGTGGTTAATAAGTTCTAAGATATATGCTTTTTATGTAGATTACTTTGCTAACTATAATGTATTTTATGGGGCAATGTCTAATATTTTAGTATTATTAATCTGGGTTTACATCCTAGCTTATATCTTTACCCTTGGAATGTGTTTTAATGCTACGGGAGTAATACAAGAAACATTAAGGCTTAAGAAAAGTGATATTGATGAAGCCACGAAGAAGGATAAATAGAAGGTAGTTGGTGGATAATGAAAGATAGAACTATAAAAATATTGCTAATTATATCAATAATTATCATAATTATAGGTTTAATTTTGGGATTTCCATTAGTAGATTATTTTGGAAATACAATTATAAATAATAATGATAATTTTACTGTATTATTTGGAATATTAGGACTTGTTGCTTTAAGATTAATTATTATAATAGTAACTTTTGGAATAGTGATTGCCATTTGGTTAGTGTATGTTATTATTATACTTTTGGGTAAAATTAAATCAAAGATGGGGAATAAAGAATTGAAGGTTGATAAGAAAAAAGATATGGAATTAATTGAGATAGTAGATGAAAATGGAAATTTTACAGGACAAGTTATGGATAAGGAAGAAGCTCATGATAAAAATTTACTACATAATGAAGTAGGAATATTTATTATTAATGATGATGGTAAAGTTTTATTACAAAAAAGAAGTGCTAATAAAAGATTTTCTCCTAATAAATGGGGACTTTGTGCAGGACATGTTGATGCCTATGAAACTTTAGAAGATGCTGCTTTAAGAGAAATAAAAGAAGAAGTGGGATTAGATGTAACTCCTAAAGAATTGATTCCTTATGGTGAAAGAGAAATTACTATTAGTGATAGTAATTCACATATAACATATTTTTATTATGTTAAATGCAATAAAAAGGAAGATGAATTTATCATCCAAGAAGAAGAATTATCAGAGGTTAAATGGTTTAATATAGATGAAATAATAACCATGATTAAAGATGAAAAAACATCTTTTAAAGAAAATAGAATTAAATTATTTGAAAAAATAAAAAGTGATTTTTAATTATTATCACTTTCTAGATATCTTACGTAATATTTGTAAAAGGCTAAGTTATTAGTAAGTATTATTGTTACGAAAACACGTAACTTTTTTATTACTTTTTCTCTTGCATTATAGAAATTAATATGATACTATATTTTTAGGAACATTTAATAGTTGGGTGGTTACCAAACTCTATAAATAGAGGGAGGTGATGTCAATGAACAAGAAAGATTTTCTAATTTTTTCTTTAGTAATGATTATCTTCCTTTTACTATTCTTACTATTTATAGTACTAATATAAAGGAAAACCACCTAACTCAGCAATGATTTAGGTGGTACCAACTTTTATTATGGTAACACTCAACATGCGAATATTAAGTGTTCCTTTTATAGTGTATGAATTTTTTTCTTACATATACATCTTATCACATAAGTAACTTTTATGCAAGTATCATAAATGAATTTATATTAATTATTATCACTTTCTAAATATCTTACATAATATTTGTTAAAGGCTAAGTTATTAGTAAGTATTATTGTTACGAAAACACGTAACTTTTTTATTACTTTCTCTCTTGCACTATAGAAATCAATATGATACTATAGTTATAGGAACATTTAATAGTTGGGTGAAGCCTCAGAAAGGAGGCTTATAATGAACAAGAAGGATTTTCTAATTCTATCTCTAGTAGTTATGCTATTTGTTCAGGAAATTTTAATGTTCTTTATGATTTGCACTTTAAAATAGAAGAATCCACCTAACTCAAGCGAGGTTTAGGTGGTTCTAATAAAAACAATTAATTAGAGGTACACTCAACACGCCAATATTAAGTGTTCCTTTTATAGTATATGAATCTTTTTCTTACATATACATTTTATCACATAAGCAACTTTTGTGCAAGTATCATAAATGAATTCATATTAATTATTACCACTTTCTAAATATCTTACATAATATTCATCAAAGGTTAGGTTACTAGCCTTTATTTTTTGTGCTAATTCAACACCTACATATCTATAATGCCAAGCTTCAAAACTATAAGTAGTAATATCTTCTTTATCTTTAGGATATCTTAAAATAAAACCATAATTAGCAGCATTTTCTAACATCCAGTTATATTCATCAGTATTTTCAAAATTATTAAAGTTATCAAATGCTCTTGTTACGTCAACGACAAGTCCTGTTTGATGTTCAGAATAACCTGGTCTAGCAGAGTATGTATCAGCATTTTCTACACCATCATTTTTTACATAATTATTATATAAATTTTCTTGATAAGAGTAAGTTCGATAAGCAGAGGCTACTCTAATATTCATACCATCATTTTTAGCATTACTTATTAATCTTTCAAGATTATCTTTCGCTTCACTAACTAAGTAAATACCACTTTTAGAATAACTATTATCAAGTAGTTCTAAATTATTTGGTATATAACTACTATCTAAATAATTAAACTTATTAACAAGTAAATAATTAGTATTTAAATTAGTAGAAGGAATAGTATCAGTATAAGGCTCTTTATCTAAGTTTAAGTTAACTCTTGTAACAATATCTTCTATATAAAGATCAGAATTATTAATTTGATAAGATTTATATCTATCTAGATTCTCTTCCTTATAATAAGATAATTTACTGAACTCATTATCTTCTTCCTTAGTGATTTCTTCCTTAGTTTCATTTTCTTTAACTTCTTTGATATCTTTTTCTTTACTATTAGTATTAAATAAGAAAATCATAAGAATAATAAAGATAATAACAATAATACTACTTAAAATAATAATAAT
>CALVUY010000021.1 GCA_944363705.1 uncultured Bacilli bacterium
ATTTATAGATTCTTTTTTTACAAGTAATTGAATATATAGTGCAGGTAATAATTCAGGCTGATTTAAAGAAAAAATAACCTTAGTATCATTTAGAAGTTGTTTTAAAAGATTGTCAAAAAACTCATCAAAATTATTCACATAAACTACATTATCATCAGAATCATTTTGCTCAACAAAAGAAATAGTTTTATCTTTATAGTCTGAAAATAGAAATTCATTTAATTTTATAATTTTCTTAATTCTTTCTATATCAGTAATTGATTCATCATATTGTAAATTTATATCACCCATTTTTATACAGTTCATAACATCACGTCCTTAATGTTTTATTATTATATCAATCTTTTCTTAAAATTCAACATATTTAACATATTTCTATAGAAAATAAAAACGAACCTAAAGGTCCGAATAACAGTCAATTTGGTGCCGTTGAGGAAGTTATCTACAACTTTTTATTTTAAGCAGCTGATTGATTATAAATATGATTTACATACTCATCTCCTAATTCATTTACCCCGATTCCATTGTAATTATTATGGGTTCTTCCTTCAAAAATTTGCTGTTCGATGTCCATTCCCATCTCCTTCATTAATGTTATCTGTTTATTTGATCTTTCCAAGAGATTTGTTCCGAACATAGCTCTTTGTTTGTGTCCGATGGGAGTTGGTACACTTCTATCAAAATAACTCATATCATGCATTGGTGCAAAATTACCACTCTCATCATATCTTTCGGAAGTTTTTCTTTTATCTTCAAATTGTCCTATATAATATCTAAATTTAATTTGTGAGTAAACTTCTAAATCAAATTGTTTTTCAGTTATTTCATAATAATCTGCTATTCCAAGAGGATATCCTAATTCCAAAATTGGTACTGGAATACTACCACTAGCTCCACCAACACATAATGTATCTACAATTTCTGGATGTAATAAAGCAAATCGTTGAGCAAATACTCCTGAAGATGAATATCCATTTAAAAAAATTTTATCTCTTAGATTTATTTTATCAGAAAGATTCTGCTTAACTTCATTTATAATATTTAGAACTTGTAAATCTATTCTATAAAATGGATGAGCACTAGGAATTGAAAAACATTCTTTTGATAATTGTTGATAATAAGGTGTTCCATTTTTTACGCTTGGGACTATTGGAATAAGGACTGGATTATCATTGTCTTTTAGTTGTTCAACTAATTTATGTGCGGTAAGTAGGCCATTATTCAATAAATCGTCACTATTTTCAGTTTCCAAATTATTTGCTTCAACAGCCAAAATACAATTTTCTTTCATGTTTTTCGGCAAAACTAAAATATATGGAATATTATAATTACTGATATCATTAGGATAGACAATTTGTACCGTGTATTCTTTTCCCAAATTACTATAATTAAACTCAACATTAGATTCAGTTTTCAACGATTCAAATTTATTTGAAATTTGCATTCTATCACCCACAACTATATTATATCACTGTTCTTTTAAATTACTATATTTGGTTTTGACAAAATATTTAACCCCCTAGGAATTTTGACATAAATATCAAAATTACCTAGGGGATTTTTTTAAACAAAAAAACAGTCCTATATTAGACTGAAAGTATATTTAAAGTTCGAATAGTTCGAACAGATTAGTCACTGGTGCCATTGTCGTAGTTATCTACAACTTTTTACCACAACAATTGATGTAAGAATCAATCACTAATAAAAATATAGCACATTTTTAAAAAAAGTTGAATAATTTTTATAAAATTTTATTAAAAACTATGATATAATAGTTAACCGTTAGGGGGATAACTATGGAAACTTTAGATAACGAAACTCAAATGATAGCAGTTGAAAAAGTATTGGAAGAAATGCAAAAGGCAGAAGAATATGTCAAAAATTGGAATGCCTGCTGGTATGAGCAATTATTGGATGCACATTGCTTACCATTACATTATGAAATTGGTGAAGCTGATGTCAGAGATATGGAGAGAAAATATGAACCTAGATATAGATTAGCAAATGCTTATCATTCTGGGGATAGTATTGGAATACCTCTTGCTAAAGAGACTCTAGTAGGAGATAATACATTAACAGGAGAAAGAAACATAAATTTTGAATGTGAATTTGGAAGAATCGACTGGTTTGGTATGCATTCACATAAAGCAACAAGACACTTTTCGTTTAATAATAATGGTATTATTGAATTTTCTAAATCTGCTAAAGTGGGAAAAAAACAAACTTTGCAACACCCAAATAGGATTTCTTATGACACTTCATTCAATGTTTTATCAAATGACTTTGACATATCAATTACTCTTGATCAATTAACTGGTGATTGGAGAGAAAAATACAAATATGATTATCTTACAATTTCATTAAAAGATAACATTTTAACAGAAAAATTCAATGACATTGAAATAATAAGAGATTTGAGTACAGGAATAAAATTAGTAAGAATAGCAAAAAAATATGATAAAAAAGATAAGCAAAGTAATGCTTCAGTAGTATTTGAAGCAGCATTAAATCCAGATGATAGTTTGGAAATGGGGGCTATTGCAATTAATACCCATAAAGGCAATGGAAAAGTTAATGGAACATATAGATTTGATGTTAGTAGAAAAAAAGGTGTTCGTGCTAACTTTTATTCTAGAAAAGGTATTAGAATTGATTTAACTAGAAATCCTGTATTATTAAGTAATGCAAACACATTATTATTGCCAGCACCTGATAGTCAAAATAGTGGTGATATTATTGTTTCGGATTTTGCTACTTCTACACAAAATGCTATTGCCAAGAATTTATCTGAAAAAGTTATTAGTTTTGATAATTCTGATTTCAATATGGAATCCGTAAAACAAGCAGAAGCAAAAATAGTTGAAATGGTAAAATGTATCAGAGGAGAATTACCTTTGTTTGGATTAGTTGAAAGAATTGATAATTGTTTAGATTTAATTGATAAAGAAAAACAATTAAAAACAATTTCTAGTTCTAAAACATTAAAACTTGAATTACCAAATAATTGATGCACAAAAAGATGATTAGAGTTCTATCTCAAAATCATCTTTTTCTTTGCTATCATGTTCTTTACTGAAATTATACTTATCTTTTAATTCATTAAAGGTATCCTCTTTGATAATACCTTTATTATATAAATCTTTTGATACATCAAAGTATTTTTCTCGTTCTTTTTCTTTACCAAATAATTTATCTTTGATTAAAGACATAACTTGTAAAAATTTGTCTTTCCAAAATTCTAATGTGTTTTTTAGTGAATGATTTTCTTCTTTTAATTCTTCAATTTTTTTATCTTTGTTTTTGATATTTTGGGTTAAAGTTTCCACTCTTAAAGTAAGTGCCTCATTATTTTCGGTAAGTGTTTTGATTTTATTATGATTTTCCTTAATTTCAGTATCTACATTATTAAGAGTTACAGAAAGTGTTTGAATTTTCTTATATTCATCATTTGTTTTACTAACAGAATCAATATATGATACTAATTTGTCTTTATCTTCTTGTTTTAAAACATATTTTCCTTTTGAAGTTAAAGTTGTTTTTAAATCAGCTATAATCTCTTTTACTTCTTTAGTATGATTATCAAGTTCTAATGATTTTTTATTGGCTATCTTCAAGCTTTCTTGATTTTTTTCTAGATGTTCTTTCATTTCCATATAGTCATCCATTTCAGTTATGTGATAATCACGGTTTCTTCCTTTTTTCTTGCCTTTTAATGAGTTAGTAAGATTATATTCTTTATTGAATGATTCAATACAAAGCATTCTCATTTTATCTTGGAGTTTACGGAGTGATTCTTTGGTAAATACATCACTTTTTCCAACTTGTTTTTTCATACCATTTTTACCACCAATTTTAATAGGAATCCCAATAATATGAAGATGTGGAGAAGTTTCATCATAATGAATAATAGCACTTGCTATTTTAAAAGTAGGTAACATTGTTTCTAAATCAATAACTTGTTGTTTGAATACATTTGTCATTCGTTTTTTGAAATTTATATCTTTAGTATCCCAATACTTTTTATCTCCAAGTTCTATAATAATCTCACAAGCCAAATCACTTTTAGAATTATTACTTACATGAGTGAAGTAGTCTTTTATTTTCCTATTTTCTCTAGTTTGTTTTGCATTATATTCTTCCTTTGCCTCATCAAATTCATCTTTGTATAATTTCTTCACATCATCAACAAGAGAAGAACTACCTCTAATAATTTCAATATCATACTCTCTATCATCATATTTCCTATAATTATGATTATCACATTTGGTTAGTCCTGCTGAATTTTGTATTGCATTATTACTCTTAGATGTTGTACCACTTACATTAGATTTTGCACTATTCCTAGAACTGTTTTTCTTATTCTTATCACTACCTAAATGAAATGAATATGCTAATTGTATAGTCATCACGCTCCTTTATTTTTATAGTTGTTTTAATGATTTTTTTAGGCTATATTTTGGCTTTGACAAAATATTTAACCCCCTAGGTATTTTGACGCAAGCATCAAAATAACCTCGTGGGCTAAGGACACCTTAGAATCCGTTTTACTTTATTCCATATTGTTTTAAAACTTCGTAATAAAACAAAATTACATAAAGCATTAGGAAGAAACAACTTCTTCGGAAGTTTCTTCTTCCTCTTCGTAGGTAGTACATTCTGCTAATCCAATAGCATTAGCAGGTTTCACAATAGTAGGTTTTACCTCTCTAGTAAGTATTCCATCAGTTTTATCTGGAATATATTTGAATACTGCATCTTCATCTTCAAGAATTGTCCCACTATCTTTATTGATATAAAGCACTCCTAAATCATATTCTTTCATTTTCATATCTGGATCAATTTCTCTATAATTTTCCATAGGAAATATTCTAACGATAGCTTGACTATCTTCATCTATATTAAAGTAGAACATTGAAGTTTCGGTATTATAGGTTGCTTGATAAAAACCTACATCATAAAACTCTCTTAATCTTAAAATGTGCTGCCATACTTCATCATCATTTCTGTACTCACTAAATCTTAATGTCCCCATAACATTACCGAAGATAGCATAATCTTTTCTATCTAAATAACCATTAAAGTATAAATCATTACAAGGATTAACAATACTTTCTCTAAATTTAATAAATTCAACATCACATTTTTTGTTGTAAGTTTCTTTTAAAGTAATATCTTCGATATAATTCATAATCAAATTGGCTTTTTCTTCTCTAGTAAATTCTTTCCAAGACTTATTATATTCTTTATATTTTTCTGGATATTTAACTGAATTAATGAAGTCTATATCTCGTTTAACAAGAATATCTTCTGGTGTGAATTTCAACTCATCACAGACCTCAGATTCATTTAGTTTAGTTTCTAAATCTTCAATAGTATTTTCTACTTTTTTTCGTTCTAAGTCATATTCTTCAAGAGTAAATACTTCGTTTATATAAGCCTCTCTGATTCTAGCAAACTTATCTTTTTGTTTTTTTATTTCTTTTTCAATATCTTCTTTTGGATTTTCTATCTTTTGTTTTATCATAGGTAAGAAGAATTGATTAACAACTGAATCATATTCCACAATATTATCTATAAACTCACTGATATATTCTTCTATGACATTTTCTTTAATCGTTAATTTACAATCATTACAATAGTAATAAAAGTATGAATTACCATTTTTCTTAGTTGTTGCTTTACCACCTAAAATTCTTCCACATTTAGGACATTTTAGTTTTTGCAAGAATAGATAAGTAAGTGTTCTTTGATAACTCCTAGAATTTTTCTTCTTTTGGACTTGGCATTCTTCCCATAATTCTTTACTAACTATTGGCTCAACAACATTATGATAATAAGTAGGTTTCTTTGTTTTCTTTCCGTGAACGAAATCGCCTTTATAAACTTCATTTTGTAATATTCCAACAATAGTGGAATCACGCCAATTTGTTTTATCTAACACTTTTTCATCATTTAAGATATTACTTATTTTCTTATAAGATAAACCATTATGATACATTTCAAATATTCTAATTACGACATCTTTAGTAGTTAAATCTGGTACTAAGGTTTTATCTTTTCTCTTATATCCTAATGGACTTTGATGCGGAATATGACCTGCCTTAATTGCACCTGCAAGTCCTATTTTAGTTCTCTCTGAAGTTCTTTCAATCTCTTGTTGACTAACTGAAGTAAGTATTCTTGAAATCATCTTACCATTAGCATTAGTGGTATTTATATCATCATTAGCACAATCAAGAAAAGCATTGTTTTCTTCTAGAAATGTTAGTATCTTCTCCCAATCTGCAACAGAACGAGTTAATCTATCCAATTTTAATACAACTATCGTATTGCATTTCTTATCTTTAATATCTTGTAATAACTCATCAAATGCAGGGCGTTTATTACCTGTTTTAGCACTTATTCCAGCATCTTCATATACTTTATAGATTTCATAACCTTTATATTCACACATAGCCCTTAAACGCTTTTCTTGTTCTGGCAAGCTAAATCCCTCTCTAGCTTGATCTTCTGTGCTAACCCTAATATAGAGCCCTGCTATCTTTTTTACATCATCATACATCAAATTATCATCTCCCTTTTCTAATTTTTCAAAAAAAGAGAAGTAAAGGTACTACAAACTAATACTTTTACTTCTCAAAATAAGTCTTTGTAAATCAATTACATAATACAACATTTTTCTTATTTTGTCTATTACCCATTTGTAGGGAATAAGCGTTAGTTCATAGTTTTTATGTAGTTTTCAAGTTCTGATATTTTAATCTTTTTGCTTAAATTATTGATATAGATTTCATTAGAATAATTAAAGGCAAGAAACATTACATTATTGATAATAATTCTATGAGGTTCGATATAGTTTAAATTAGTCTTATCAATCTTACGAATACTACCATTTATAATAGTTGGAGTAGTATTACAAAAATCACATATTATCTCTAATCTTTTCTTTAAGGATTCCTCCATATCAATTTCTTTTTTGATTACCTTAATCATAGACACCAACCTTTCCTATGATTTCTTTCTAAAAACAGAAAAAAACCAATCTTTCGATTGATTCTATATATCAAAGTTCGAATAGTTCGAACAGATTCGTCAATGGTGCCTGTATCCGGACTTGAACCGGAACTCTATTACTAGAAGTAGATTTTGAGTCTACCGCGTCTACCAATTCCGCCATACAGGCATAAATAGATTATAGCATAGTTTTCTATAATCTGTATATATTAATTTTCTTCTTTATATTTAGATTGATATAAATCTACATCATCTTCTGTTTCTTTCTCCTCTTCTTCTAGGAAATCTCTCATATCTGGAAGATCTTCTATAGAAGATAATCCAAAATAATCTAAAAATTCACTAGTAGTTTCATAAAGAATAGGTCTACCTGGCATATTACTTCTACCACCTTCTTTAATAAGTCCTTTAGCGACTAGTTTTCTTATAATATGATTATTAGATATTCCTCTTAACTCATCTACTTTTACTCTTGTAATAGGTTGATTATAAGCGATAATTGCAAGAGTCTCTAAAGCTGCTTGACTTAAGGTATTATTATCTTCTGTAGTTAATAATTTTTGATAATACATATTATGTTCTTTTTTAGTAGTTAGTTTTAATTTATCCCCTAAAAAATCTATTCTAATACCTCTATCACTACTCTGATAATCATTTTGTAACTCTTTTATCAACTCTTTAGTCTCATCTTTAGATATCTCTAATATTTTACTGATTTCATCAAGGTCAAGGCCATCATCACCTACTACAAATAATAATCCTTCTATAACTGCTTTTAAATTCATTATGATACCCCCTCTACGATAATATCACTAAATAATTCTTCTTGTTTAATTAATAATTCTTTATTTCTAGCCATATCAAGTATTGCTAAAAATGTTGCCACTATATATTCTTTTGTTGATACAGGGAAAAGCTTAAAGAAACTTATCTTTTTTTCTTTCTTCAAGATGCTTTTTATCTCTAACTTTCTACTTGATACTGTTATTTCTTTCATAGTTACTTTAGTAGAAAGAGGTTTCTCTTCACTTTTTCTTACTAAAAACTTTTTAAAGGCATCTACTAATAAATCAAGAGAACCTTCTCCTGTAATTACAGTATTTTCTTCAATATAATTATTAATATTTTCTGGTAATTTAGTATGGATTTCTTGTCTTTTACTTTCATTTTCTTTTAAAGTCTTAGTTATCTCTTTATAAGCTTGATATTCTAAAAGTCTTGCCACTAACTCTTCTCTTGGATCCTCTTCTTCTGTTTCTTCATCATCAACTTTTGGTCTTGGAAGTAACATCCTTGCTTTTATCAATGTAAGTTCACTTGCCATTACGAGGTAAGCGGATGCTATATCTAAGTTTTGTTCTTTCATCTTATGAATATAATCTAAATACTGTCTTGTAATACTTTCTATTTCAATATCAAAAATATCCATCTTATTTTCTTTTATCAAGTGAAGGAGCAAATCAAGTGGTCCTTCAAATACTTCTAATTTTAAATCCATAATAAGCTCCTTACCTTTCTATAGGTATTATAACAAGTATAAAGACTTTTTTCAAATTATTTACATCAAACGTCGACATTTTGTCGACATCTGATTACAAAGAAATATTTTCTCTATAAATTTTGAGTTTTTGCGAAAAAAAATTTAATTGATAGCAAATGATATTTATAGAGGAGTTGATAAATTATGAATAATAAATTAGCTTTGTTCGAAGAGAAAGAAATAAGAAGGGCTTGGGAGGAAGGCAAGTGGTACTTTAGTGTTGTTGATGTCGTCTTTGCCCTAACCGACTCTAAAGATCCAAGGGATTATTGGTATAGACTTAAACAAAGAGTAAGTGAAGAAGAAAAAATTCAGTTGTCGACAATTTGTCGACAACTGAAATTGGAATCATCTGATGGTAAAAAATATAAAACAGATTGTGCTGATACAGAAGGCATTTTAAGAATAATTCAATCTATTCCATCAAAAAAAGCAGAACCTTTTAAAAGATGGCTTGCCAAAGTTGGTAGTGAAAGAATTGAAGAGATTCAAAATCCTGAACTTGCAATGGATAGAATGAAAGAAATATATGAAAAGAAAGGCTACTCTAAATCATGGATAAATATGAGGGAAAGAGGAATCGCTACTAGACACAACTTAACTGATGAGTGGAAAGAACGAGGTATTAATAAAGGTATAGAATATGCAATCTTAACAAATGAAATATATAAGAGTGGTTTTGGTGTCACTGCTAAAGAATATAAAGATATTAAAGGATTACATGAAAGCGAGAATCTAAGAGACTCTATGACTAATATAGAACTTGCCTTAACTAATTTAGGAGAAGCGACAGCAGTAGAGTTCCATAAGAAAAATGATAGTAAGGGTTTAAAAGAGCTAAAAAATGATATGAGTGAAGCAGGTACTGTAATAAATAGTGCTAAAAAAGAAATAGAAAGAAAATTAGAAAGACCTATTGTTACTAGTGATAACTATATAGAATTAACAGAAGATGACAACCTAAAATTACCTAATTGATAAAGACAAGAAATAATTATATAATAGTTTTAATGTTAGAGGTGTTTATGAAAAGATTTACAATGAAAGATGAAGAATTTATTTGTGAAAACTGTGGGAAGAAAGTTTTACCTTTAAAATATACGGCAAGAGATCATTGTCCATACTGTCTATACTCAAAACATGTTGATATTATGCCAGGAGATAGATTAAATGAATGTAAAGGTCTATTAAAGCCTATAGGTATTGAGAAATTTAAAGACACTTATAAAATCATTTATAAGTGTGAGAAATGTAAAGAAATGCATAAAAACATTATGGCTAATGATGATGATATGGATATGATAATTGAGATAAGCAAGATGCAATAATTTTCACAGCAAGATGCAATAATTTTGACAAAAATTAATATTTATGATACTATGAATATGTAAAGAAAATTTACATATAAATAAAAAAGGGAATACCTAGCTTGCTCTGTTAGGTACCATCCCTAAAAAGTTTTTGGTTAGGTACCTACTAAGGAGTAGGTACTATTTTTATTAACATAAATAATAAAACTATTATTACGAAAATAAGTGAAAATATGATATAACATAGAAACTTTTCTGTTTTTCTCATATTATCAGCTCCCCTTTCAACAGTATAAAATTATAAGGTAGAAAGGGATAGTACCTAACTAACTAAGTATTCCTACAACAATAGTATCATAAATAATTCGACAAATCAATCGAACAAGATACATTTTTTTATTAAAAATACGTTCGTTAAATTTTCTTAAATATAGATAAAATATGCCTTTTAGCATCTTTTTTTACACTTCTATCTTCTATCTCTTTTAAATACTCATATTCTTTTTCTTCCAAATGATGTCTAGCTTCACTAAATGTCATACCGGCTCTCATAAGCTTTACTTTTTTTACCTTTTGGTACGTTTATAAACATTGCATGCTCTCCACTACCAATCATAACTTTAACATTTTTTATTTTAGATTTTTTCATATTATAATTCTCCTTTTGATTTATAATATCATATTTTCTTAAACAATTAAACTCTTCTTACATAGATTATATTGGTGATATGATGAATAAAATTGATTATGAGTTTTATAGTTTAATTAAGAAGTTAGAATTAATGAGTAAAGAAGAAGTCTATTTAAATATTAAGAATAGATATTTAAGCCTTAATGAAGAATTAAGAGGTAATATTGAAACTTTTCTTAATAGTTTTAATTATTGGGGTAAGTTAGATTATATTAATAATGAGTTTGAGGAGATTGAAATGATAGTTAATCTTCTAAAGAATAATTTAACTGATTTAGTAGTACTTTATCAGAATTTAAAAGATTATAAGTCTAAAAAGATATTACTAGCGATTATTAGAAATTATTATTACTATGACTTTACTATGTTAAATGAAGTTAGAGATACTTGTTATAAACATTATTTTGATCCTGATCTAGTTAAGACTACTAAAGATACTGTTTATGTAGATGTTGGTAGCTATATAGGAGATAGTGTAGATGATTTTTTAGATACTTATTTAGAAGAGTATAAAAAAATCTATTGTTATGAAGTTACAGATACATCTCTTGCCATACTTAAAGATAAATATATTTTTAATGAAGATATTATTATAAAGAATAAGGCTTTATATGATAAGAAAACTATTTTAAGTCTTAATACTAGTAGCGTTGATACTTCTGCTAATACTATAAGTGATAGTAAAGGAAATATTGAAGCGGTTACTTTAGATGAAGATATAAATGAAAAAATAGACATTATTAAAATGGATATTGAAGGAGCAGAATTTAAAGCTTTGAATGGATGTAAGAATCATATTAAAAATGATAGCCCTACTCTATTAATATCTATTTATCATGGATTTGATGATTTAATTAGAATACCTAAATTAATTAAGAGTTTTAATAAGAACTATAACTTTTATTTAAGATATTATGGTGGTAATGTTTTTCCTACAGAGACTCTTTTAGTTGCAAAGAAAAAAGCTTGTTAGTTTTTTTGTAAACAAAGTGTCTTTTTACTCTTTATTTCTTGTTAAAAAATAATCCTGTGTTAAAATTAAGGTAAGGAGATGATTTTATGAATGAGACAAATATGTTAAAAGAGATTAGAGAAGTTACAGCTTTAGAAAACTGTATAGAAAAAAATAAAGATGTAATACCTACTATTGCTAAAGAGATTAAAGAGTTTAATCCTAAAAACTTTATGATAGTAGCAAGAGGTACATCTACTCATGGAGGTATATTTGGTAAGTTTTTCTTAGAACTACATTATAAAAAACCAGTAGAAATGGCTGATCCATCTATATTTACTGTTTATGATAGTAATATGGATTTATCTAATACTTGTGTTATTGCTATTTCTCAGTCTGGTAAAGGTTATGATGTTAGTACTGTTTTAAAGAAAGCTAAGGAAAGTGGAGCTTATACTTTTGCTATTACTAATAATCCTGATTCATTAGTTGCAGAAGCTACTGATAAACATATCTTTAATGAAATTGGAGAGACTAATGCAGGAGCTGCTACTAAAGGATATACTACTACTCTTTATATCCTAACTAAGTTAGCTTTATGTTTAAGTGGTGAAGAAGATAGTTTTAATGATAATAAATATATAGAATCAGTTAAGAAAGCATTAGACTTATATGAAGATATTAAACCTATGGCTAAAGAATTAATGTCTATGGATATGGCTTATTCTATCGCTAGAGGTTATAGTTACTCTATCGCTAAAGAATTTGCTTTAAAAGTTATGGAAACTTGTTTAGTCCCAGTTATTCCATATAAAGCTAGTGAATTCTGCCATGGACCACTCGCCTCAACTAGTCCTAAAACTCCAGTAGTTTTATTTGCAGTAGATGATAAAACTAGCGAAGATATTAAAAGAGTTGTTACTTATTTAAAAGATACAAAAGCTAAGACTTATGTAGTTACTAATGATAAGGAAATTGCTGATATAGCAGATATGGCTATTATGATAGATGAGTCTGAAAGTATTTATGCCTTTTATCAAGCTGCTATTGTAATGCAATTATTATCTTGTGAAATGGCCTTTACTAAGGGAACTTATCAAGACCATGTACCTGTGTTGAAGGGAAGAACTAATACATTTTAGATATATTAAAAGTGAAGAAAACTTAATCTTAATTTTTTTATAGATAAACACATTAAAAAAATTAATTATTATGATATAATTAAATCATTAGGGAGGTTAATTATGAAATTTTATAAAGAATTAAATGAGTTAAAAGAAATTAATAGCCAATGCTTAGCTGAAATAAGCAATCTTGAAGAGCAAGAAAAAAGCGAATTAACAAAAATTAGAGATAAATATTCGAAATTAAAAAAAACTAAATACCAAGAGATAAGTGAACACAATAAAAGTATAGATTCATATCATCAAATATTAGAAACATATTCATTTTTTAATGCAGAAGACATAGGTAATATAATTGCTAGTCTAATTAGAATCTTTGAGGGAATTGATTATGTTTACAAGGATACTTATTATTATCAAAAAGAAGTACAATTTGCATTTGGTAGTAGAGAAGAAATACCAACTCGCGATGAGCTTAAAATAATTATAGCAGAAGAAGACGAAATGAATTTATTTTATGATTATTATGAATATCACGTTAATTCACTAATAGAAAGTGATAAAGCTATTGTTTTAAGTAATACCAAAGCCAAAGATAACCAAATTCAATTTTATGTTGCAAATACAATAACACATTCTTTAGAACCACGTATAAAATTTGGCAAATTTACTTATGTTAAAGATTTTATTGATGAATTAATTTCATATAAGATTGAGAAAAAGTCAAAAACTATTTCATCTGAAGAATTAGAAAATATAGAAACAGATTTTATTACATCAAGGCTTGAACAAATTGAAAAAAACTATCATATAGTAGAAGAACAACAAGAAAAACAAATAAAACAAAAGTTGGATGAAGAAAAAAATAATCGCCAACTAAGATTAAGAAAAATATTAGACAAAAGAAAAAAATTAAGAATATATTCTTAACTCGAGTGTGTAAGGAAATCTGTGTAAATGAAATATCTCCATGATTAGAAGTAAGTACAAATTCTTACTTCTTTTGTTATTTAAATAATAACATACTAAACTTAATCTTCACTTTTATTTTGCTTTCTTTTATCACTTGGATAATTTAATTTTTTACTAAGACCTCTTTCTTTATAACGTTTATAAGCTTTTTCGTATTCTAAAGGTGAAGTTTCTAGTAAGTTTGGAAGAAAGTTATATTCAACATCATATTTTTCTTCAATGGGAACTGTGTCTAAAACTCCACTTAGACATTCATAAAAGAGATTCTCAATGTCTTCTTTTAATTTATCTTCTAATGACATACCACAATATCTTTTAACAAACTTAGTTAAAACTTTTTGATACCTTTCCCACTGTTTGATATGTTCTAAATGATTTTCTTTAGGATAACAATTTAATCTATTTGAAGCAGGTATTAAGTTAACTCCACCACTAGGTCTATGTTCTATATCATAGTAACAACCATCTTCTTTTAACATGCTACATGTCTTTTTTATTGATACTAAATCCACTATATCTCTATCTATATTTCTTGCTCTTAAATAAAGAAGTGGCGTATAAACTAAATTTCCTTTTGGCATTCGTTGAAAATCTAAAGCTGCGACAATAGAAATATTACCTTCACTTAAAATTTTAGTTAAGCCATTAAAAGATAAATCTTTAAAATCTTCGGGGTAATAATCACAACCACATTTCTTACAGCAGTAACCTCCACAAGCTGTACAATATTTTTTATTTTCTAATATTTCTTCCATTAAACCACCTCATAAACTGTCATTTATTATAGTTAGTAATAGTTTATGAGTCAAGAAAAAGAACCTAAATTCCTTCACTAGGTTCTTCTTTATCTTTTTCTATTACCTTTTCTAAAAGGATAACTGACTTAATAGAAGCATCCCTACAAGATGTTTTTAATTCTTTTATACTCATCTTATCTAACTTCATTGAAGTATCTATTAAACCTCCTAAGTTAATACCTGTTACTACTTCATAACTATCGCTTGTGAAAGCTAATTTAGATGCTACTTTAAATGGAGTTCCTCCCATTAAGTCACATGCAAATAGAATTTCTTTGTCTTTATTTTCTTTTATTATTTTATTAAATTTCTCTTCTAAAGATTTATCATTATCATTATTTAGAAAATCAACAGCATAGACATTATCTTTTGCTCCTGCTATCATTGTAAGTGAACTTAAAATTCCACTTGCAAAATGATTATGTCCTGTTATTATTATAATTTGTTTCATAAAAACACTACCTTTCTAACCAAATTATAGCATCTTTATCCAAAAAGAAAAAGCCTTTTGGCTTTTTACTAAAGTATTCCTAAGAATGAGAATACAATTGAAGCAATTATAATTCCTACTATTAATACTGTAGTATTTACTTTCTTTCTTAATAAGAAATAAATTAAGAAAGTAAAGGCAAATGGTAAAAGATTAGGTAAAATCTTATCAAAGAAATCTGTTTGTAAGCTAACAGTTGCATCGTGTCCAATATCAATAGTAGTTTTAACAGTTAATGTTACATAACTAGCAATTAAACCACCTAATATTGTAACACCTAATACTGAAGCTGCATTACTAACTCTTTTAGTATTTTCTTGAATCTTATCTAAAGCTTTAGTACCTGTTTTATATCCCATTCTAGCAAGTGGGAAACGAAGTAAGAATGCTGCTAAGAATACTAAGAAGAATACTATTGGTCCTAAAACATTTCCTTGATCAGATAGTGATGCACAAATTCCTGCTGTTATAGGTAATAATGTAAACCAAAATAATGCATCACCTATACCTGCTAATGGTCCAAATAAAGATATTTTAATCTTTTTAACTACTTCTGGATCTTCTCCACCTTCATATAAAGATAACATTAATCCTTGTAAGTAAGGTAGTAGTGTATTATGAGTATTAATGAACTCTAAGTTATCATGTAATACCTTAGATAAAGTCTTAGGATCATCTTTATATATTTTCTTTAAAGCTGGTCCCATTCCTGCAGTAAAACCAATACTTTGCATTCTTTCATAGTTGAAGCATGATTGGTTTAAAACAGAAAGTAAAGCTAAATCATTTAAATCTGCATCGGTTACGACTCTTTTACGATTTTTATTCTTTGTTTTAGATTCCATTTGCTTCACCTCCGTTTCCTGAAGATGCTACTGCAACTTCTTTCTCACCACTTCTAAAGTATTCCATCATTGCAAATGCTACACCCATTATTGCAACTGGTAAAACATTGTCTATTTGAATGAAAGTTGCAAATAGGAATCCTGCAAGTAGATATGTAACATATCTTGCTTTTAAAGTTACACGAAGTAACATAGCAAATCCAACAGCAGGAAGTAATCCTCCAGCTACTTGGAATCCATTAATTAACCAATCTGGCATTGCTTCTACTAAAGCTTTTAATGGTTCTTGAGCAGCATATACTGATAAGAATGTTAATATACCAGTAGCAATACTTGTAAGAACTATTCCATAAAAGCATAGTTTAAATAAACCTTTAATATTTCCTTCTTTAGCATAACGTTCAGCAGGACGGTTAAATGCTGTAAAAGCAGTATTTCTAACAGTCCATAAGAATTGTAATAATACTCCAAATGGATATGCTAAAGCTAAACTAGTCGCTACATTACTTCCTGTAATGTGAGCAAAAACAACAGTCATAACACTAGTTAGTAAGGCTTCAGGAACAGAAGCTCCTCCAATAGCTGCAATACCTGCAAAAGCAAGTTCTACCATACCACCAGCAACTAATCCTGTATTTAAATCACCTAGGATAGCACCTACTATAGGACAAACAATAATTGGTCTAAATAAGAATAGTGCTTCTAGATGTCTGTCAACAACAAGAATCATAACTACTAATGTTATAATTATTCCTTGTAATAATGTTATTTCCATAATTTTTTTCTTCCTCCCTTAAAATTCTTGTTTTAATGAATCAGGTGTATCTTGAATATAAATTTTATCAACATGAGTTTTGATATAATTTAAATCTTTCAACTCCTCTTCACTTACAGCAACCTTATCACTTAACTTTTTATCACCTTTATCATAATAAAGGTTGCCAATATCGACTTCCTTAATTTCCACACCTCCTTCAATTATCCTCCTAAGATCATGAGGATTTTGACATATTAGTAAAATCTTCTGATCACTTGAAGCTTTATCAATAATATCAATTGTCTTTTGAACTGTAAAAAATCTAGTATCATAGCCAAGCGATGAAGCAGCCATTCTCATAACACTTTGCTCAATTTGATTTTCTGCAGTCTCATCATGTGCTACAACAATTAAGTTTGCACCTACTGCCCCTGCCCAAAGACATACAATTTGTCCATGAATTAATCTGTTATCAATTCTTGTTAATAAAATATTATTTTTAGCCATATTTTTTCCTCCTTTTAATAATATTTACCATATATTTTTTTTGCTTCCATATCTAAATAAGCTTCTATTTCTTTAGCAGTTTTTAAAGTTAATACTTTGTTTGCAATAAGCTCTGCTTCCTTACTATCTATCATAGATATTAATTTCTTAACTTTTAAAACCATACTAGCATTAACACTAAACTCATGAAGTCCTAAGCCAACAAGTAGAATAATTGCCAGTGGATCTGCAGCCATTTCTCCACACATTCCAACAAACTTATCTTTTTTATCACGAGATGAATCTATAGTCTTTTTAATAAGTCTAATAACTCCTGGATTATAGAAACTATAAAGATTACTAACAGTTGGATTTAATCTATCAACTGCAACTGTATACTGGATTAAATCATTAGTACCAATACTGAAGAAATCAACTTCATCTATTAAGATGTCACTAATAACTGCTGCACTAGGAACTTCTATCATAATACCTACTTTAATATTTTTATTAAATGGTATATTCTTACTAGCAAGTTCTCTTTTCGCTTCATCTAGTATCTCATTAGTTTTATATACTTCTTCAAGTGATGAAACAAAAGGATACATTATCATGACATTACCATAATTACTTGCTCTAAGTATTGCTCTTAAACTTACTTTAAAGAACTCTTTATTATCTAAGCAGTATCTTATCGCTCTATATCCTAAGAAAGGATTTTGTTCTTCACCAATATCTATATAAGGGCACTTCTTATCTCCACCGATATCAAGAGTTCTAATAATTAATGGTTTACCATTAAGTTTTTCTGCAAATGTTTTATAAACATTAAATAAGTAATCTTCTTCAGGAGCAGTACTTCTATTTAAGAATAGAAATTCTGTTCTAAACAACCCTATTCCATCAGAATTTACTTCAAGCAATTTATCAAGTTCTGATAAGTCTCCTGCATTTGCAGTTATTTCTAAGCTTTTATTATCTTTAGTTAAAGACTCTTTATCTTTCATCTCTACTAATGATGCTTTAAGTAATTCTTCTTTTTTTATTTTCTCTTTAATAACATTAATATTAGTATCTGTTAGATTATTTTCAATATAACCTTCATTACCATTTACATAGATTAACTCTCCATCTGTTAAAGTTTTACTAATCTCTTTTATACCAAATACAGAAGGAATCCCAAGGGTAGATGCAAGTATTGCCACATGACTTGTCTTACCACCTATTTCTGATACTATTCCTTTAACATGACCTATGTTATTAGAAAGTAAAACTGATGGTAGAATTTCTTCTGATACTAAAATAGTATCTTCAGTTAAAGTACTTAAATCTACTTCTTTAATACCTAGAGCTTTTCTAATAAGTTTATTAGTAACATCTTCTATATCTTTACTCCGTTCTTTTAAATAAGCATTATCAACTAATGATAACTCCTCAGCTTTTCTTTTCATTACTTTAGTAATAGCAGTTATTTTATCACATTTTTCTTCATCTATTACTTCTTCCATAGATGTTATCAAAGACTTAGAATTTAAAAGAATCTTATAAAAATTACATAACTGTTTTATATCGTCTGATACAGCATTAATCTCTAATTCTTCATAATCTTTAACAACGTTATCTAAAACTTCTTTTAATTCTTCTTTTTCTTTTGTAAGTTCTTCTAAAGTAGCAAGTCTCTTTTCTTTTAACTCTGGTATTTTAGTATTTATTATATATACTTTACCTAAAGCTAGTCCATTACCTACTTTATTACCTAAGTACTTCATCTACTCTTCACCTTTTTCAATATATTCACATATTGCATCTAAAGCTTTTTGTTCATCGCTTCCATCTACTTCAACAGTTAATTTATCTCCACAATTTATATTACCCATCATAACTTCTAGTATTTCTTTAGCATTAATACTACTACCATTATGAATTAGTTTTATATCAGAGTTAAATGTAAGAGCAAGTTCTACTAAAAGACTTCCTGGTCTTGCATGTAATCCTGATACACTTTTTACAACTACATCTTTCTTTACCATAATCTTACCAATCCTCCATCTTGTTTTTTATCTTATAAAGTAATCATAGCATAGTTAAGTGCAATTTACAAATTATTTTAAACTTGGTAAGTAAAATTAAGTAAAGAAAAAGATTAACTTCTAAATAAAGTAATCTTCCCTTTCTTCTATTACATCTCTATCTTCAATATCATCATAACCTAATGCCAAATCATAATAATATTTAGCTTTTTCTTTATTACCTATATCATTAAAGCTATCTATCAATTCAACATAATAATATGTAGCTTTAGGATTTTTTTCTAACTCCTCTGTTAATACTTTTTCTCCTTCAGTTATTCTATTTAGCGTAAATAATATTTTAGCTTTAGTCCTTATTTGCCATTCATAAGTATTATCATCTAAGTCTAAAATATTAATAAGTCTATCAATGTAGTTAATAACTTTTTCTAAATCATAATCATCTTTAGTTAGGTTATAAGCTACATCACTAGCATCGTTAATAACATTAGAACAAAATTCAGAAATTTGTTCACTCTTATCAAGTTCTTCTATTGTTTTTATATTATTTTCTTTAGCATAAGAAAGTAATGAGTTCATAACCTCCAAATAGTTATCCATTACTTCTTTAGGAGACATTTTTCTACCATAATCATAAATATTAAGTAATTTTTTATTTATTTCTTCATTCTTTACTTTTTTAGTATGAACATATTGATTATGATAGGAAAATAAGGAATTACCATATAATTCATTAACTAATGGTACTTGTTCTTTACTAGTAGTAGTTTTTTCTTTATTTAAACAACACTTTTTATATTTCTTTCCACTTCCACATGGACATGGGTCATTTCTTCCAATTTTACTCATATTACCACCTCATCATATAACTTCTTTAATTTTTTCATAAATACATCTGAACAGAAGTGAACAGCTCTGAACAGAAGTGAACAGCTCTGAACAGAAGTGAACAGCTCTGAACAGAAGTGAACAGCTATGAACAGAAGTGAACAGCTCTGAACAGAAGTGAACAGCTATGAACATTATTAAATAGTTATATTACTATTTAATAATGTATCTCCCATAACTATCTTTTTTTGTAGTACCTGTCCAAACTATCAAATCATAATCAACTAATCTATTTAACAACTTAACCGCAGTTGTCTTTCCTCTATCAATGATTTCTGCAACTTCTAACGAAGTAATTTCCCCTTTATCATATATTGCCTGTAATACTTGTCTTTCTTGATAATTTAAATTTTCCCATTTCTGTTCTATTTCACTATTTTTTAACATTGTCTCATTTTTTCTTTTACTTCTCATAACTATATTATTATCAAGAACTAACAAAACTGAATGTTGATTAGGCTCAGAATAAATAGGATCCTTTAAATAAAATCTTTGCATTTCGCTATATATTCTTTTTACACCTTCATTTAATTCTCTGACAATACCAAATTCAGTTAAAACTCTTGCAATCTGTGGATTTCTTGAATAACGTTCTGTTTTCATATTTTTTAAAGTAATAAATCCACTAAGTTTACCCGGACTTAATATTTCTAATCTATCATCAAATAATTTTACTATAATATATTCTCCTGTATTAGAATAGTCTCTATGAGTCACGGCGTTAACTAATTGTTAATTTTAAATTTATAATAACCAACAATTTCAAAAATAAAATAACAGATAAAGTATCTAATAAGAAAGCT
>CALVUY010000022.1 GCA_944363705.1 uncultured Bacilli bacterium
TATTCTACTATTATTAGTATATTTCTTATCAATTATTATTGTACGATATCTAACAGCTATTCTCCTAGAAAATTGATATATTGAATTAAAAATACTTTTTCTTGTTTTAATATCAAAATTTTTATAATCGCCTCTATGCATAATTAAATCCGCCATATGAATCATATCAGTATAACCAATTTGCTTTAATTTCCTATTAAGTCTTAAAAGTTCTTTAGAAATATCATCAGCTTGTTCATGAAAAGTAAAAGAAACACCATATAATTCCGAAGAACCTTTACCAAAACCAAATTCTCCAGTTTCATCCACAAATATATTAAGTCTTCTCAAGATATCACCTACTTATATTAGTTATTTTGGAAAACTACATTATATTCTCTACATTTTTCTTCTAATAAAGGAAAATTACAACATCTATTATATATATTAGTAGGTAGCTTTTTATTTATATAATTAAAATACAAATTGCTAGCTTTTCTATAAAGACTACCTCTTCGACGGTTAAGAAAATAAAGCTGTTCTTTTAACATTTTTCTATACAACTCTTCCGCTTTCACACTACTTTTAGTATCCAAATCTATCATGATTACATTATTAAGTGTTACAGGTAACATATTATTAAAATTAACTGCTCCTAACTCTCCATTTTTTAACTTCAAAAAGTCAACATTATCGTGCATTTTTAAATATTTAGCTTTAGGACTAGAAAGAGGAGCAAAATATTTGAAATCATTAACTTCAAATAATACCCCTACAAAAGGACGATTCTTTTTTCTATCATAATTATATGGAACTTTAGAATCATATTTTCTTAAATAATCACAATACTTTGAATCTAATTTTACTAACATTAACTTAGGTCTCATAATTTATACCTCCTCAATTAATTAGTTATTATATATTAGAAAACAAATGTTTGCAATACTAAAATGATAAAAACTAGAGTTTGCTCTCTAGTTTCTTTTTTAAGTTCCTATTATAGTCGGAATCACTGCTTTTTTAAGTTCCTGTTATGGTCGGAATCACCGCTTTTTTTAAGTTCCTGTTATGGTCGGAATCACCAGCTTTTTTAACAACACATAATCACTTATGTAGCTATAATATAACATTCAGTGATAATAATGTCAATAAAACTATTTAATAATTATTTTACTTTCTTTCTTCTCCTTAGCTTTCTCCATAAAACATTCAAATATTTTCTTAGAATTAACATCATCACTAATAGTTATCTCTGGATGCCACTGTACTCCTAAACAAAAAACATAATCTTTAAGTTCTACCGCTTCAATCACTCCATCAGAACTCTTAGCAACCACATTACACTCTTTAGTATAGTCCACACATCTTAAATGATGAGAATTAACCATTATTTCTTCCCTACCTAATATCTTATATAAAAGACTATTTTTATCGATAGTAACAGTATGAGCTGGCTCTCTATAATCTTCTTTATAATGTAACTCTTTATTAGGAACATCTAATAATTTAAAGTTATCTATTTTATAGTTAGCAATCATCTGCATACCTAAACATACCCCAAGTATAGGAATATTTCTTTTAAGACAAAAATGTAAGACATAATAATCATATTTAGTAATCTTATCTCCCCCAGGAATAAATAATCCATCTAACTTTTCTATCTGATATAAAATCATTTCTTGTTCCATCCCAGTTAAATCAGGAGCTTCACTACTCTTAGTAGTAAAATAATCTATATCTTGAGGAGGTGTTAACATAATAGGCACTCCACCTGCTTTAACAATCGCTCTTCTTGTACTTTCCATGCAGTATTCTATAAGCGTACCATTTTCATTAACACCACTTCTAGTTAAGATACCAATAATAGGCCCCATTAGAATTTAATCCTCTCTTCAATATATGGAATAACTTCATCTAGCTTCAATGTTACTTGTTCCATAGTATCTCTATCTCTTAAAGTAACAGTTCCATTATCTATTGTATTATCATCAACAGTTAAACTAAAAGGGGTTCCAATAGCATCCTGTCTTCTATATCTTTTGCCAATAGAACCTGCTTCATCATAACTAACCATAAAGTTTTTAGATAATAAATCATATATCTCATTAGCTTTCTCACTATGTTTTTTCTTAATTAAAGGTAAAACTGCTACTTTATAAGGTGCCAAATAAGGGTGTATCTTTAATACTTCTCTTTCACTTCCATCTTCTAATGTCTCTTTTCTATAAGCTTCTGCAATTATCGCTAAAGTAAGTCTATCAGCACCAACAGTTGACTCTATTATATAAGGAATATATTTCTCATTAGTAACAGGATCCAAATATTCTTGACTAACAGAAGAATACTCTTGATGTTGTGATAAATCATAATTAGTTCTATTATGAGTACCATTTATCTCTCCCCAACCAAAAGGAAACAAATATTCTATATCACATGCCTCTTTAGCATAAAAAACTAACTTCTCATGGTCATGGAATCTAAGTTTATCTTCTGGCAATCCTAAATCCATAAAATATTTTTTAGCATATTCTTTAAAATATTTATATAACTCACTATCTTCTCCTTCTTTACAAAAAGTCTGATATTCCATTTGTTCAAATTCAATAGTTCTAAAAGTAAAATTACCAGGAGTTATTTCATTTCTAAAAGCTTTACCAATTTGTCCAATACTAAATGGTACTTTCGCTCTCATACTTCTCCCTACATTTAAGAAATTAACATACTCACCTTGGGCATTTTCAGGTCTTAAATAAATAGTATTTTTACTATCATTTGTTACTCCTCTTTTAGTTTCAAACATCAAGTTAAATTCTCTAATATCAGTATAATCTGTCCCTCCACAGTTTGGACAAGGTACTTTATGAGACTTAATATAATCCATCATTTCTTCTTCGCTCATACCATCTGCATGAGCATTAGAATCGAAATCATCAATTAAATTATCAACTCTATGTCTCATTTTACATTTTTTACAATCTATTAAAGGATCAGAAAAACCAGATACATGACCTGAAGCTTCCCATACTCTAGGATGCATTAAAATCGCTGCATCTATTTCGTATGCATTCTTTCTCTCCTGTATAAATCTTTTTCTCCAAGTATCTTTAATAGCATTTTTTATTCTACTACCAACAGGACCATAATCCCAAGTATTAGCAAGGCCTCCATATATCTCACTTCCTTGGAATATTATTCCATATTGCTTACAGTAATTAACTAAATCTTCCATCTTAATCTCATTCATTATCTTACTTTGCTCCTCTCTTCAGCATTTTTATTAAAAATATTTTCTGCTTTTTGTAAACTGTCTGCCAAACCAAAAACATCATGGACTTCATCAAAATATAATTTATAATCTTTATCAATACAACCTCTTTTAACTCCATCCTCAAATGTTTTTAAAATAAAATCATAACTATGGTCTTCATTATATATAATTAGAGGTTTATTATCATTAGTTTCTTTTTTATTATCAAGAAATCCCAAAAATTCAGTAAAAGTTCCTAAACCACCAGATAAAAATACAACCGCATCACTTAAATTATATAAAGTAGTTACTCTTTCTGTAGGTAAATTTACTTTAATTGTAGCAGGACTTTCTTCTCTTTCTAAACCAACAGTCAAAACCTTTCTTCCATTTTCCATAGCAATCTCTTTTATATCATGCATAGAACCAGTATTACCTGAACCCATTACCCAATCATAATCTTTCCTAGCAATAAGCTTTGCAACATACGAATTAATTCCTCTAACATCTAAATTTGCTTCCAAACTTCCGCACATAATTCCTAACTTCAAATAAATCACCTCATTTGATAATTATTATAAACACTATAGATTTAAAAGTCTAGGTAAAAATATTGATATACCTATAATAACTGCAAATATCGCCGCAACTAGTACTGCCCCTGCCGCCGCATCTTTAGCAACTTTAGCCTTTGCTTTCTTCTCTTCTGTTACAAGATCAACGACATTTTCCAAAGCTGTATTCATAAGTTCTAAAGAAAGAACTAATGCAAAAAGTACAAAACATACTCCCCACTCTACAAAAGTAATTTCAAAGACTATTCCTGCTATTATTACTAATATCATAACAAGAAAATGAATTACCATATTTCTTTCATGTTTTAAAGTATAAAGAATTCCATTAAAACCATAAGATAATGTTTTAAGTAAAGGTTTCTCCTTTTCTTTAGGTTTAAATGTCACATCAAAAGAGTAAATTAATACTAAAAGAATTATAAGTCCTAAAATAACTCCTCCAACTACATCTGTTACATAGTGAACATTAAGTATTAACCTACTTAAACAAATCAAAACAATTAATGTAGTTAAGAATGTTGTTCCTATTACTTTATACTCTTCCTTACATTTACTTCTTCTAAGTAAATATATTAAGAATCCATAATAAGTGGTAGCAATTAAACTATGCCCACTAGGAAAACTATAACTAGAAAGAAGTTCACTTCCAATTAAAGGCCTTTCTCTTAAAAATATATTCTTACTTAATATAATAGTACCTGCACTAATTATAGTATTAATTATAACAAATAGTCTTTGATGATTAGTATTAAGTAAAAATATAAGCACAAGAGTAATTATAATTATCGCTTGACTAGATGCTAAAGATGTAACTACATTAGCACATGTTGTTAAAAACTCTATTCTGTTAGTAGATAATAGATTATAAATACTATAATCTATCACTCCTGTTACATCTAAAAGTACACAAACAGTTAAAATAACAAATAAACTTAAAAGAATTATTATTTTTTTCTTCATCAAACCACTACCTATCTTACTTTAATTTTACCACATTCTTTAACATTTTTTTACTATTTAAATAAATTCCCGTATATCTATCATAATAATCTTCTAAAAATTTATTTATTTCTTCATTTACTTTAGAATTAACATCTATTTTTGTAATTTTCTCTAAATCAACATAGTAATACATCTGTAAAAGTTTAATCGCCTTTTCACTGTAATAGCCTTCATTTTGATAACAGTCTTTGCAAATAAATCCCCCTGCTGTTGGACTTAAACTAACAATATTAGTAGTTTTTCCACAGACTGCACAACCTGTAACAATAGGACTAACACCTAAAAAATCTAAATATTTAAGTTCTAATATATTAGTAACAACTGCAGGATTAAGACCATTCTCAATTTTATCTAGAGAACTAACTACCAATGGTAAAATATTACTATCTTTAGATTGTTTAACTACTTGTCTTGTAAGATCTAAAAGATATGATGCATATACAACATTTTCTAAATTCATAATAGTCTTAGGATAATCACTAATAACATCAATACTAATTAAGGTTGATAAACCATTCTCTTTATAATAGAAATGAAATGTTCCATATACTAACTTTCTAGAAGCACCTCTAAGTTTACTTTTTAAGTTTCGACATCCTTTAGAAATAATACCAATAAGACCATACTCACTAGTCAAAACATTTAATATTTTACTAGAATCACTATAATTAGTCTCGTTTAGAACTAATCCCTTCACGTCCACTATCTTCATTATTTTCACTTTCCTTTATAGACTTTGCTAAAAGAAAATATCTAATATCACCAGTTTTCTTAAATAAATTCCAAACTATTTCATAATTATTCATATTATCACCTATTAATATAATGATTAATAAGTAATTTTTTTATTCATCTTTACTATCAATTCCTAGTTCTATTAAATATTTCTCTTTATCACGCCAATTTTCTATTACTTTAACATGAGTTTCTAAAAATACTTTCTTTCCTAAAAACTCTTCCATATCATTACGAGCAAGTATACCAATACGTTTTAACATATTACCATTCTTACCAATAATAATTTTCTTTAAACTATCTTTATCCACTACTATTAAGACTTGTATATGTACCAAATCATCATATTCTTCAAAGTTCTCCACATAACAAGTAACACTATGAGGAATCTCTTGTTTAGTTAACATCATTATTTTTTCGCGAACAAACTCACCCATAATAAATTTAGTAGAAACATTAGTAAGTTCATCATTATCAAATATCGCTTCATCTAGTGGCAGATATTTTTTTAATGTCTTAATTAAATCATCTATTGCTTTCTTCTTTAAAGCAGATATAGGAATAATTTCATCAAAGTCATACAATTCTTTCGCTTCATCAATTACTTTAAGTAATTTTTCACTACCTACTTTATCTATTTTATTTAAAATCAAGAAGACTTTAGTATCTTTATTTTCTTTAATTTTATTTAAAACAAACCTATCTCCCTTACCAATACCACTGTTTGCATCTATCAACAAAAGGATAATATCAGCATTATCTATATTCTGATAAGCTTTTTTATTTAAAACACTACCAAGCTTATTCATAGGTTTATGAATACCTGGAGTATCTATAAAGACAATCTGAGCCTCATTATCTTGATAAATTCCTTGTATAATATTTCTCGTAGTACCTGCTTTATCAGTTGTAATAGCAAGTTTCATATTAAGTATTGCATTTAATAATGTACTCTTACCTACATTAGGTCTTCCCATTATTGATACAACTCCACACTTCATAAAATTACCTCCTTACTTTTACACAATTATTTATTGTATTTTTGTACCTATTCAAATTTACTTTATATCTAATTATGGCGAATTCGCCATAATTAGATATTTCTTTCTAATCTTAAGGGTATACCTATAAAATTTATATATTTAACAATTCACTAATATCATCAATTTTATAATCAAAACTTTCTACATCACCAAAACCATAAGCTGCATATACAAAAGGAATACCTGCATAATAACTTGCTTCCATATCACCACTTGTATCTCCAACATATATAGGATTTTTCAAATTATTACGTTCTATAACAAGTTTAATATTTTCCCCTTTACTTAAAAGAGTTCTACCATAACTTTCATAATCATCAAAATAATCTTTAAGTCCACTTGTATTAAAAAAAGATTCAATATATCCTTTAACACAATTACTAACTATAAATAGTTTATATTTTTTACTTAACTTCATAATAGTTTCTCTAGTATTAGGATATAATCTTCCTCCTTCTTTTAATAAGTTTTCCACATTTTTACTAAAAGCCTCATTAGCATACTCCCCCCCTTTTTCTCTTGGAAGATATCCATAATATATATTAATAATCTCATCTGATGTTTTTCCCATTGCCGACTCGATTTGTTCTCTTGTAACATCTCTAGTGATATCTTTATGTTCTTCTTTTACAAGGCTAGTCGCTTTAAGACAACTATCAACAGTATTCCACAAAGTACCATCTAAATCAAATATTATTGCATCTATTTCTTTATTTTTCACACCTATCACTCTTTTCAATGTTTTATAATTCATATTCCTTTATTTCACAATTTTTTAACCCTCGTTTTAAAAACATTCCATCTCCTATGCCTTCAAAGTAAGCACTAAAAGCTTTAGAAACACCACTATGTGCAACAATTAAAACACTTTCATATTTTTTTAGTTTTAAATCATCTAAAAAACTATATACTCTATTAAAGAATAACTTTATATTTTCAGAAGTTCCATACTGAATACTAGTATTATAATTCCAATATTCATCACGATTAACTGTATCAAGTGGTTTAGAAGCAAAATTTCCAATATTTCTTTCTTTAAGTCTATCATCAAAAATAACATTCTTATTATTAATATTAATAATATCTGTTGTATGTCTTGTTCTAATTAATGGGGATGAAAAAATTATATCAAAATCTATACTTACAATTTTATCTCTTAAATTTTTAGCTTGTTCTATCCCAGTATCATTTAAATCATCATCATAACTATTATATAATTTTAGAGCATTATTCCGAGTTTCACCATGTCTAACTATATATACTTTCAATTTATATCATCACCTTTACTCATTTCTTCTAACAACAAATCAAAATCAGATTTATATAGCATATCTTGTTTAACTCTATATTTTTCATATTCACATAATGCCTTATCACAGGCTATCTCGTGAGAAATTTTACCTGCATCTTTCAAAATATCTCTATCATCTGCAAGCAAAAACTTATCAATCCTAGTAGCCCAATCTTCCATTGTCATTGGAATATTTCTTTTTGCTCTTGCCTCTGCTAAATCTAAAAAAGCACTAACTATTCTT
This sequence comes from uncultured Bacilli bacterium, assembly GCA_944363705.1. GTDB lineage: Bacteria > Bacillota_I > Bacilli_A > RF39 > UBA660 > Onthousia. The sequence continues at coordinate 8,117 of CALVUY010000022.1, forward strand.
TCTAAATCATCTATTTCCTCTTTAGTTAAATAATTTTTAGCAACAACGACATCAGTTTCTAATATTTTACCATTAGGAGAATTTTTCCAAGACGTTAATCCCATATTCTCTTTTTCAGCATCTGCTCTATTATAAATTATATCTGCAGCTGTTTGCTTAGAAACTGCATAATGCATTTTGTTTTGAACTTTCTTAAAGAATTTAATCGTTGTAGGTGACTTTTTATCATAATCAATACTAGTAGCATAAATATCTGTTATCTTTTGATAAAATCTTCTTTCTGAAAGTCTAATTTCCCTAATCTCTGCAAGTAATGAATCAAAATAATCTTCATCAAAAAAGGTACCATTTTCCATTCTCTTTTTATCAATTATATACCCTTTCTTAGAAAACTCTTTTAAAACATTAGTAGCCCATCTTCTAAACTGAATTGCCCTATCAGAATTAACTCGATAACCAACTGAAATAACAGCATCTAAATTATAATATTTAACTTTCCTCTTAACTTCTCTATTTCCCTCTTTTTGAACTAGTAAGAAATCCTTACTAGTTGAAAAAGCATCAAGTTCATAATTAGAATAAATATCTTGCAAATGCATCGTTATATTGTTTCTAGTTGTATCAAACAACTCTCCAATACCTTTTTGTGTTAACCACAAATCTCCTTCCTCGAATCTAACTTGAATACCTTCACTATGACTTTGCCTTTCAAAAATCAAAAACTCAGCACTGCTGCTTCTTACAACTAAATTTTCTCTCAAGAGTATCTCCTCCTAACTTCTTATTAATTTTTTACTCTTCATTATATGTTATACCATTTTCTAAAAAGTTTTTTGAAATTTTAAAGTTTCTTTTACAGTCAACACTCTTGAGTTAACAAAATATTAAAATAACTCCATAATCTTAGGTATAAAAATCATCAAAGCAATAAGAGCACTAGTCAAAGTAAGTACAAATTCTGCCGCACTTGCCGTATCTTTAGCAACTTTAGCAAGAGGATGAAACTCTTCAATAACAAGATCAACTGTACTTTCTATCGCTGTATTAAGAAGTTCAACTACCAAAGTTAATCCTATAATTGCAATTATAATCAACCACTGTGTTAAAGATATCTCAAGTAAAAAGCTAAGCAATAGTAAAATAACAGTGCATACCAAATGTATATAAACACTCTGTTCATTTTTATATGCTGATTTTAACCCATTCCAAGAATTCTTAATACTTGAAAGTATTCTCTTAAACCCAAACTGTTTTTTCTTTCTATCTGGTGATGCCATATTCCATCAAAACCTCCTCTTGTTTTTTAAACATAATTTTTGCATCTTCTTCAGTCTCATGATCATACCCTAACAAATGATAAACACCATGCACTGCTAAAAAACATAATTCTCTTTCCAAAGAATGACCATATTCTTTAGCTTGTTCCTTTGCTTTATCTAAACAAATATAAATATCTCCTAATAATCTAATATCATCAGGAATAATCATACTTTTATCATCTTCTAAAGCAAAACTAATAACATCAGTTACTCTATCAATACCACGATACTCTTTATTAAGTTTATGAATAAAAGTATTATCAACAATTATTATACTACAACTTGCCTTTTTTATATCTTCAGTTTCAAAAGCTTTATTTACAACTTTTTCTATTATATCGCTATAAGTAAACTCTTCATCTGTCTTATTATATATAGCAACTTCGTTCACAGAAAATCACGTTCCTTTCCAATGCCTATAATATATCATAAAAAAAGAAGTTTTTAAAGTAATGTTATTAATCCCACTAAAAGAATAATAGACACTAAATTTAAAAACCACTCTCTTTGCAATACACTAGGACACATATCTCCTATCTTTAAAATAAGAATATATAAGTAATGACCTAAAACTCCCCCCAGTATATTTAATAAAATATCATCAATATCAAAAACTCTACCTATCATTAACTGTGTACATTCAATAGTTAAAGATGTAACTACAGTTAATATGAATATAGGAAGTAATTTCTTTTCTTTTAAAAAGTAACTAGTAAAGAATCCATATGGTAAGAACATAATTATATTACCTAAAACATTCTTTAAAAATAATCTACTACCTACATTATATCTAAACATTTCTCTAAAAGGAATTAAATTATTACTAGAAATATTATTATTATCTTGAAAAGTAACTACTTGGAATAAACAAAGTATATATATGATAAATGATAAAGCGATTAATTCTTTATAAAAACAAAACTCTTTTTTATTTTTAACTATATCAGCAGCTCTCAAAGTAATAGCAACTACAACAGATATTATTATCATAGGTAAACTAAATTCAAAAACATTACCAATAGTACGACTTAAACTTGTAAACATATTACTATTACCTCCCTAACTACTTTCTTCTTCTAATTTTTTATTCTCTTCTTCTATATTAAAGTCTTTTAAAGATTTATAACTAGTAATATCTTCTTCGACTTTAAAAAAGATTTCTATATCTATTCTATCAGTATTCTCCTCTTTTTTCAAAACCTTTTCGGAAAAGATCTTAATATCACTACCTAATTTATTTTTTAATTTCTCTATCGCTAACGGTTTTATATTCTTTTCATAATTTTCACTAAAGTCTATATCAGTAGTCTTAACCTCTTCTTTCTTTGTAAAATTAATACTAATAGGTAGTAAAGGATGTTTATAAAGTACAGTTTTAGTATCTTTTGAATGTTTATATTTATCGAAGTCTGTAAGAGCAATATCATCACTTAAAAAGCTAATTTCAAGTACAGTTTTATTCTTCCCAGTTTTAATCTCTTCATGATAATTACGAGGTAAAGATAGTGATACTTTATACCAAATCTCTGCATATACATGACCTATCGCTCTCGTTTTACTAACAATATTACCATTATTTTTAATAAGTCCACTAATTAAAGTATCACCTTTCTTAACATAAGCATTTTTCTTAGTAACAACTTCCCCACTCTCTGCTTCTATCCTCGTAACAAGTCCTGTTTTCTTAGCCACGATATCACGAGGTTCAGTTTCCTTTTTTATATCATCTTTTACTCTTCTAATAAGTTTAACTTCATAACTAACCCCTTTCTCTTCAATTTCAATCCACTCTAATATATCTTTTTCTTTTTCAAGAATCTTCTCTTCAATTTTCTCTTTTTCCTTATAACTTATCTTAAAACTATATTTTTTAAGTCCCAACTCTTCTAAATCCGTAAGTATTATCTCTCTTAACTCACTATCAGTATCAATTACTTTAATAGAAAACACTAAATTAGTAAGAAGATTAAAGAAAGCAAAGCCAAGTAAAACTATTATTACAAAAAATTTTCTTGTTTTAATAAAATGAATAATATTAAGAAGCCCTTTTCTTTTAACAATCTCTATTTTATAAGTAGTATTAATCTTTAAAAGCTTTTCATAATCCTCTTCTAAGACTTCTATTATAATAGAGTCTCTACTTCTTTTAATCATCTTAAAATTAACATTAAATCTAACTAATAACATTAAAAAGGTATCTATTCTCTTACCAGTTACTCTTAAAATATAACTACTCATACTTAATCTCCAAATTATTTAAACTACCTAATATTAATAACTCCCTATCTGCTAGCTTCTTTAAAGAAAAATCTCTTCCTTCTAATGTTATTTTACGAGACTTAGTTTTTATAATAATTTTATTACTACCAAGAGTTAATATTTTCTCATAATTAGTAATATGAATTTTCTTATCATATATATCAATATGAAAATCTATTGGATCTAAAAAATATCTTAAATAGTTATAAGCCATAAAACTTCACCTATAAAATTTTATGTTATTAAAAAGAAAAAAAGAAAAGAAAGATTAATCTCTTTCTCTTCTTCTCTTACGTTCATTCTTACGAGCATTCTTAATAGCTTCTTTCTTAGCCTTTCTTCTTCTTACTCCTGGTTTATCATAAGCATCGTGCTTCTTAGCTTCAGAAGGGACACCACTACGTGCAAGCTTTTGTTTATATCTTTTTATCGCTCCATCAAGATTACCGTTTTTTACAGTTACCTGTGCCATTACTATTATCCCTCCCTTCGCTTTTTTCTACAACTGATTATAACACTAAGAACATTTAAAGTACAGCATTTTTTTGACATTTTTTACACATTTTGTAATATTTCACCTAAAAATATGCCAAAATTATAAAAACTAAGTACCATTATGACATTAAGTAAACTAAAACTTATTAACTTAACACATCTCTTTACTCTAAGGGACATATATCTCCACTCCCTATTCTTCTAAGAGAACTTCCTAACTTTCTTCCTGCTAATATTAATATTTCGATTAAATCTCCTACATATTTAATAGCAGTTGATGTTAAGGAAAATCCTCCTTTAATATTTTTTAACTCTTTAACTGATAAATCTTTCATTCTAATCGCCTCCTCCACATGGTTCAGGATTAGTAAAACCACTAATTACTCCTACTACAAAAGAAATAATTATAGATACACCAATTCCTATAACAGCAGCAGATAAACCTGCTCCCCCTTTAATATTCTTCATTTCATTTTTTGTTAATTCTTTCATTTTACCCTCCAACTATCTATTATCAAACTAAGTATTGTTTCCCTTTTATTAGGTAAAAGTATTACTATATCATCATTAACTAATCTAAAAGGTTTCTCTAACTCTAACATCAAGATAACTCCATCTTCAGAATCTTCTTTACTATTTATTTTATAGGTATATTTTAAGGTATCGTAGTAGAAGAAATTATTATCTTCAAATAAGTCTAAATCTAATGTAGTAAAAACTGTAATAACATTATCATCTATATTTAAGATACTAACGGTATTATAAGTCCATAGTTTAACAGTATTTATTAGATAAAAGAATATGATAGTTAAAATAAAGGTAATGAAAAGAGAAAATAAAAGTAATCTCTTCTTCCTATAACTCTTCATGACATTTCCCTTTCTCTAAATAAAATACTCTATTAAACAAATCTTTATTATTAAGACGATGAGAAATATAAATAATTATCTTATCTTGATAATAATTTAAGATGTTTTTAAGTATCTCTCTTTCTAACTCTATATCTACATTACTAAGACATTCATCAAGTATATAAATATAACTAGGTTTAAAGAAAGCTTGAGCAAGATTAATTCTAGACCTTTCTCCCATACTAATATTTTCCCCATCTTCTAAAAGAACGGTATCAAGATTATATTTTTTATCTTTAAATAATTTCTTTACTCCTGTAATAGATAAAAGTGTATTTTGATTAATATTAGGCTTTCTAGATAAATAAATATTCTCTTTAATATTAGTATTACTAATCATCTCTTTATTAGAAACATAAGTAATAATATTTCTAAGATCATAAAGATTATAATGAGTTAAGTCAATATTACCAAGCTTAACATGTCCAAAATCAAGTGGTAAGAATCTTCCTAACAATTTAACAAGAGTACTTTTACCACTACCAGAATCTCCATAAATAAATACCTTATCTCTTGGCTTAATCTTCATATTAATATTATTTAAAACAAGATTATCTTTATATTTAAAGTATAAATTAGATATAGTTATCCCCATATTTTTAGTATTGTAATTATAATTAGGAAAAGGTAATAACAGTTCCTTCTCATAATTAAAGATATCATCTAATCTTTCCTTTATTTTTTTAGCATTTTGATATTTTAAGATAATTAATACTAAGTTCTCTACATTTCTTAACCCCATAAAGATAAAACCTTCTAGTAGTAAGAATGTTGCCAAACTAATATCAGTTGTAGTTATTAAGATAAAGCCCCCTACACCTAAAACTAATAAGTAAATAATACCTTCTAATAAGCTTAAGATATTTCTTATAACTTCACTATACCTACTAACTCTATAATTCTCTTCTTCTACATTATCAGTAACCTTTCTAATTTTCTTAAACATTACTTCTTCTAAATGTAGACCCTTAATCTTATCATTATTAATAATTACTTGTTGTAACTTACTATTATAATTATCTCTAACATGATAATATTTACTAATTAGATTAGTACTTAAACTCTTCTGATAATAGATAAAAAGAAATAAGATAATACTACTAATTATAAGGATAAGAGCTAATAGATTTGATAAACTCATAAAGAATATGTAGATAAATATTAATATAAAAGTACTATTAATAAATGTTAATACTGAAGATAATAATGAATCTGCAAAAGTATCTATATCGTTAAATAAAGATATAATAATCCCCCTTTCCTTAGTTTGATAATATAAATTAGGAAGTGATAATAACTGTTTCATTAAATTAAGTTTTAACTGATAACTAAGTTTCTTTGTAAGTTTCAAAGCAGTAAGTTGTATAAAGTATGAATAAAAAGTCTTTAATACTAAAAGATAAAGAAAGATAAGTAACAAAACTACCAAATTATAAGTAGATTTAACCGTTAAAGCATTATTTAAAATTATCTTTAAAGAAAACAAATTCAAAAGTTCAAGACTAATACTAAGTATTATTGAAATTAATATAAAAGTAAGAGTATTTTTGTTACTAGCAATTAATTTTATAATTTCATTTCTAATAATTTTTACCTTTACAAATCTCTTAATACTAGCAGTTTTCTTAATAAAAAGATAATTACCTGTCGCTATCTTACTAAACTCTTCTATTGATAGAGTCTTAATAAGTTTACTAGGATCTTTAATAATAACTTTCTTATCAGTGATATTAGTAATTACTACATAATGATATAAATTCTTCTTTTCATCAATTTTAATATGGGCAATTACAGGAAGTGATATTTTAGGTATATCACTGACATTACCTTTCTTTCCATAAGCATCAAAGCCCAAAGACAAAGTTGCCTCCAACAAACCATACATCGTTGTGCCATCAGAAAAAGTATTACTAACTCTTTCTAAGTAGTCCTTTGAAACATTACAATTATAATATTTAGCAATCATGATTAGACAGGAAAGGCCACAGTCGTAACTTGATTCCTGCGAAACTATTTTTAATCTTTTTATTATTACCACCTCCTATTATAATAATTAACCATATCTATTTTTTTGCTCCAAAAATTTTTGTTTATCAGTTATTTTGACAAATCTCTTAATATTCAAATGACTGTAATAAAATATGGTTAAGGTGGTAGAGATGCAGTTTGGGAAAATTAGAGATTTAAGAGAAGATCATGATTTAAAACAAATAGACGTTGCTAAAATTCTTGGCGTTAAAAGAACTACCTACGCTATGTGGGAATTAGGTGATGTTAATTTTCCAATAGAAAAATTAGTAGAACTAGCTAAATATTTTCATACAAATGTTGAATACATGCTTAATTTAACATCAGATAAACGTGAAATTATATATGAAAAAGATATAAGTGTAGAATTTATTGGAAATCAATTAAAAAGATATCGCCTAAGACTAAAGAAAACACAAAGAGAATTTGCAAAAGTTTTAAACATAAGACAATCAAGTTATTCTTATTATGAAGATGGTAAAACTAGAATTCCAACTAATAAACTAGTTATACTAGCGATGACATATCACATTCCTATAAATTATATTTGTGGCGGCAAGAGAAAAGAAAATATTAGTGTAACACTATAAAATTTTAAAAAAAGTGTTGACAAGAGCATTTTCTTTTCATATAATTGTAAATGTCAATACAAATTGATGTTTACTTATGCGGATGTAGTTTAATGGTAGAACCTCAGCCTTCCAAGCTGACTACGGGAGTTCGATTCTCCTCATCCGCTCCAATTGATAACTAAAAAGAGCTTAGCTATGTACTAAGTTCTTTTTTATTATCTCCCGTAGTCATCTTGGAAGAAAGATATCTTCTATTCCTATAAAAAGCCATTACTTCTATAATATTATCAGATATATTATACCATTTTACTTGAACTTGATTTCTACAATCTTCATATTTAGGATTATAATTAAGATTACGTGCCATAGGCTGCAATGTTAACAAAGATACATGTAATGATGATATCTCATCTTTTAAGTGCTCTCTCATAATATAATAAACTTCTTCTTTAGTTATAAAGATAAAGTCTTCAACAACACCATATATAATAGCATCCACTTCATATTCGGACTTATTTCCTTGTAAAACAAAGCGATTTACAAAAGCATTAATATATTTTTCATCGTTAAGAACCTTATTAATTTCATCAATATCTTTTTGATGTTTTTCTCGGTAAAGAGAACTAGATATACGTGTTTTACCAGTACCATTTATTGTTCCATCAGCATATTGATAATACAAGAATTTTTTTATTATATCTTCATCAATGCCAATTTCTCTAAAAAACGAAACCAAAGTACCAATAGACTCAACATGAACAGAATTTTTAACCCCCTTCTTTATACTAATACCTCTAACATAACCATTAATCTTAATATAAATATCTGCTTTTCTTTTAGATTTATTAACCCAACACTCTATATAGTCCTTATAATCAAGATAACCATACAATTTATTTAATAATTCTAAAAGATTAGGATAGACCCTCCCAACCTGCTTTCCATTAAGATAAGAAGCAAATTCTTCTTCATTTTCATAGCCTGTGATTTCTTTATTAAAAATCATCAATTCCTCCTTTCACTAATATTATTAACTATAAACAAATTTATTTTTCACTTTTTAAATAAAAATAAGACAATAAATAATTATATCGTCTCATAATATTAAATATTCTTGTGCATAACTATGCTTACCTAACCTAGTATAACTCTCTTTGTATATTCTTTCTATTTCAGAATATTTAAAAGAATAAATTACTTTACCATGTTTAATTATCATATAATTATCAGTTAAAAAATAATATCTTTCATTCCAATAATCAATGTTACCAATTCTATCTAAAATATTATTATTAACTAAATAAGATTTTATTTTTTTTAAAGTAATATACGTATTTATTCGTTCTCCAATTTTAATTACTATAATTATACCTATAAATATTAAATGATAATAAAAATTATATTTAACACCAATATATAAGGATATTAAAAGTACAATAACAGATACAATTACATATATAACTATATCCCACTTAGCAATATCAATATATTCATCTATTGTTAATTTTTTCTTTTCTTTTTTCTTCATTTTTTCATCACTCTACTAGAATCATACTCTGAATCATCTAATGCTAATAAAGGCCATAAAACTGTTGGAATAAACATCATTAAAATACAATAATAACTTTTCTTATTAAATACTTTCGCTAAATTATAATATAACATAAACATAAATATAACATTTCCTATTGGAACTAATAGTAATAACGAATACCATGCAGATCCTAATACATCTTTAGATAAACAACCTATATTGTAGAAAGGTATCAATGAAATCCAACCTTTATTTCTTGTTTTCTTTAATGTCCCCCACATACTAACAATGCAAATAAATAATACTACATATAGTGAATACCATGCAATTCCCATTTCTTTAAAATTTATTTCATATTGATAGTGTAAATCTTTAAATATATTTCTTACATCATCTCTATATTGTTTATCAGCTGAAGCATATAAGACTGAATTATCATTATATACTATTGCTTTGTAATAATCTCCACTCGTATTATATTCATAATATTCTGAAAACAAATTAATCGAAACACTAGTTTTGCCTGTAACATTTGTATTGTTTTGCATAACATCTCTTTGACCTTTAGAGAAGAAATCCCAAAGTACATCTTCATCATTAAAAGTTGTATAACTAATTAAATAAGGACAACTTTCTTTATCAGTAACTAAATAATCAGATATTCCTGTATAATTTTTTTCTTCTTGTATATTAATTACAGGGCAACCTTTTTCTTCCATATAATTAGTAAAATAATTTTTATCAATTTTATCAGGAAGTTTAACATTAAACATCGTAGCAAGCCAAGTTATAAATAATAATACAATAGCACCATTACAGACGATTGTAAAAATTAAACCAAACACAGAACTCTTACTTTTCATAAACACCTCTACTACTTTAGAAAAAATTTTCCTAAGACAAAATATTTTATTTATAAGAATATTTAAATTTATGTATTTCTAAATGCTTATCAGATATATCATATTTCATTGCATATTTCTCATAATCTCCAGCCTCATCAGGTAAATTATTATATTGTCCCATTGTTTTATCATATATCGAATAATAAGCATCAACACTAGAAAAACTATTAAATAAAATAATAGCATAAACAAGAATTATAACAATAACTGCTATAACAACATAAATCCACATAACTCCCACCTCTATCTTAATTTAATTCTATCATAATTGAATTCATATGACTACAAAAAAGAAATGTATATATCAAGTACTAAACACTGCACACATTTCTTTTAAATCTTTTATTTTCTTTAAATACATATTATATTCTTCTTTTGACATAACTCTATAATACTCAAAAGGACAATACTTTTTTTCCAGCTCAAAATAGAAAGTATCACCTATATCATTAATATTAACTAATTCAATAACATTATCATTTCTATCAATAATTAAATAATAATTACCATTATTTAAATCCTTTAAAATAACCATAGAAACAAAATCGTCTATATCTTTTTCTTTAATATTCGCTAACTTTCTTCTAGCATTTACTCTTTTCTTTTTAGGCAAAGAGAAAATATTTTTATTATATTCTATCTCTTCTTCCCAGGCACATCTTCTAATTTTATAACCATTATCATCTAATTTTTCTATTGGTATAGTAACAGTTGCAAAGAAGGTTTTATAAATACCACCCTTAACTAAAATATCAGCCATACCCTCTTCAAAAACTTCATTAGAATATATTTCATAACAATTAACACAATCATCTCTTTTTTCATATACATAAAACATTCTATTTTTATAATCAATAAGTGAACCAACTCTAAGTGAATTAGGCATTCTCTTCTCTAAAAGTTTTAAATTCTTTTCTTTATATTTATTAATTATTTCAATTTCCCCAGTATTAAAAGTATCAACCAAATCATATTTTGATCTTATCTTAATTTTTTCAATGTTTCTAAATATAAAACTATAATAAGTATTACCTATTAATAATCTATCACTTACTTTTGGATGTTTTTTTAGTCTATAAACTTCATAACTTCTACCCTTAATAGAATCAATATAATATTTATTACCATTATATAAAATTACATCCCCAATACCAATTTTAAAATCTAAATACTTTTCCTCTATATCAGGTTTAACTTTAAAATCACTATTTTTTAAAATATATAATTGTTTTTTCAATTGATTTAAGTCAACATCATTAAGATGACCTATCATCTCTACAAATTGTATTTCTTTTAATTCATATACTACCATACAATTTATAAATGAGTTTTTCTTCATCTCATAATTTAATTTTCCTAGTGGATAATAAGCCATCTTCCACTGAATCTCCCAGTGAGGATTACTAGTACATTGCAAAGCATAAACCTTACCTTTTGATTTTTTTATAATAACATAAGGACTCTCTTGATGTCCCATTTTTATTCTACTTTTCTCTTCATCATTCTTATATCTTTTTGCCCAAATAATATCACCAACATTTAGAAATGATAAATCATTATCTTTAACCTCTATTACCTTTTTAAAAAACTCTATTATTCTCATACCACACCTCCATTATTAAATATCTAATTAGATTATATCATAAAAGTATCGAAAAGTAACAAACTTTTAACAAAAAAATAGCAGAGAAAGGGGCTGTCAAGAAATCAATTAATTAATTTCTCGACAGCCCCTTTTAAATTATTTATCCTTTAAATATTTCATAATTGCATAAGCTGCATCTCTCCCTGCTCTAGCAGCAAAGGCAACTGTACCTTTAGTATCAGTTAAATCTCCTCCTGCAAAGACTTTTTCTTTTGAAGTATGTCCATCTTTATCTACTAATATTCTTCCTCTTTTATCAAGTTCTAATCCTAAACTATTAACAATATCATTTTCCGGATGACTTCCTATCGCCATAACTACATAATCACAAGAAAGATAATAGTTAGATCCTTCTATATTAACAGGCGATAA
>CALVUY010000023.1 GCA_944363705.1 uncultured Bacilli bacterium
GTAACATAATAACACTCTCCTTACAACAATATATTACCTTAAATTAGAAAATTAAACAAGAATTTTCTTACTATCTAGAAAGAAATAGTCTTGATTTTTAAAATCAACGGCAAAATAAGTGTTATTAATACTATTTAACTCATCAAAGAAGAAACAATCATAATAGTTAGTTTTAACTAGCATATAGGCACGTTTTACTACTAAAGTACTTATCTCATCTTTAGCAGGATTATTATAGTAATGTGTTTCTTCTTTCTTACTATAAGGTATACTTTGATGATATTTAACAAATAAATATCTATCTGTCTTATCTTTATCTATTTTCTTAGTTAATTGTCTAAAAAGACTATAGCCATAGTTTAATTCTTCTTTTTTTAAAGTATAGATCTGTTCAAAGATATTATATAGAATACTAGGTTTATCTATATATAGATTCTTAAATTCATCTTTAAGTTCAAAAATAAAAAACTCTCTCATTATAATCACCATCTTAACTATAACAAGAAAGTTTTAAAAATATTGTCGAATTATTTAATTATCTCTTCTATTTTTAGAGCGATTTCTTCACTAGTAAAATTAAACTTAGCATTTATATCACTAGCTTTACCACTTAAACCAAATCTATCTACTGTAAATAAGTAGTTATCATTATAAGCGAAACGGTACCATGAGTAAGCAGATGATTTTTCAATAATAAATTTCTTTTTACCGATAGGTAATAACTCTTCTTTTTCTTCATCACTTAATAAGTTGAATCTTTCAATACTTGGCATTGATACTATTCTAAAGTCATAACCTTTTTCAAATAAAGCATTAACTACATCAAAGGCAAGATCTACTTCTTCTCCTGTTGCAATAATAACACCATCTAGCTTTCTTTCTTCTTGTTTTATAACATATGCTCCTTTAGCAACATTTGGAACAGAAGATGTTTCTCTTATTTTAGTTTCATTACGTCCTAAAATAATACAAGCAGGTTTATTTTCTTCAAAAATAGTTTTATAAGTACCAATAACTTCATTGCTATCACTTGGTCTAAATACTTCTAAATTAGGTGTTGCTCTTAATCCTACTAATTGTTCAACTGCTTGATGAGTAGGTCCATCCTCCCCTACTGTAATTGAATCATGAGTAAAGATATAAGTAACTGGTAAATTCATAAGACAAGATAGTCTTAAAGCTGGTTTTAAATAATCACTAAAGGTTAAATAAGTAGAGACAAAAGGACGATAACCTGATAAAGCAAGACCATTAGCAATAGATGCCATAGCAAATTCTCTTACACCAAAGAAGATATTTCTACCATTATAATCAAGAGAAGAAAAGTCTCCTTTATCTGTTAGATATGTTAGAGTTGAACTAGAAAGGTCTGCTGCTCCTCCAAATATTAATTTGCTAGAGTTAGCAAGAGAATTTAACACGTTACTACTCGCTTTTCTTAATGATTCAACTCTTTCTTCTGGATAAGCATAATCTAAGTTGGTTAGTTCTATTTTTTTATCATTAGAAATTATTGAATCTAATAATTCTTTGGTCTTATCATCAAGATTATTATACTTTTCATTAAAATCATTTTCTAAATTACTACATCTATCATCTATTTGTTTCTGAAAATCTTCTAAAGCTTCATTAGAGATTGTAAATGGTATATCTCTTAGTCCTAATTCAGTTTTTATACTAGTAATATCTTCATCATCTAATGGTTTTCCATGAACGATATTTTTACCAGCATTACGAGAATATTTTCCTATTGTTGTCTTTACTTGAATTAAGCTAGGTAAATCACTATTTTTAGCATCTTTAATCGCTTTATCAATCTCTTTAATATCATCACTAACAGTACTAACATTAAAGCCCATCGCTTTAAATCTAGTTTCTATATCATCAGTAAATGTTTTCTTAGTATCACTATCAAGGCATACATGATTAGAGTCATATAAAAGTATTAAATTATTAAGTTTAAGATTACCTGCAAGTGATAGTGCTTCATAACTTACCCCTTCCATTAAATCTCCATCACCACATAAACAGTATACTTTATAATCAATTATATTATTTTTCTTATCATTAATTAAAGCATCTGTATGTTTTTCAGCGATAGCCATACCAACAGCCATTGCAACTCCTTGGCCTAAAGGACCAGTTGTTGCATCAACTCCAGGTGTAACACCATATTCAGGATGACCTGGGGTAATAGAATCTATTTTTCTAAAACTCTTTAAATCATCTAGTTCAATATTAAATCCTGCCATCGCAAGAGTTGCATAAAGTAAAGCAGACCCATGTCCTGCACTCATAACAAACCTATCTCTATTAAAAAAGTTAGGGTTATCTTTAGAAAATCTTAAATGATGAGCATAAACAGTATAGATGATGGAAGCAGCACCTAGAACAATACCAGGATGTCCACTAGAAGCTTCATGAATCATATCAATACCTAGACCTCTTATTTGATTAACAATTCTTTCTTCATTAATAGTATCTTCACTATTTTTAGTAAAAGCTAACATTAAATCACTCCTCGTTAATACTATCATACCATATTTGTGAATTAAGTCAAAAAAAGTTTATTGCTGAATATAAAAATATATGCTAAAATCTAATTGTAATGCCGGTATAGTTTAGTGGTAAAACAGATCCTTGGTAAGGATCAGCGGTAAGTTCAATTCTTACTTCCGGCACCAGATTGATAGGAAACTCGAACTTTTCGAGTAGTAATAAATATTAACTAGAAGTACTGTCTAGTTTTTTTGTTATTATGAGGAAAGTGAGGAGTTTTAATGAAGGAAGTAAAAATATTAGAAGCCCCAAAGGAAGTTCTAAAAAGAATTGATATGATATGTAGATTTGCTTGCTGTAAGTATTCTATTAAACAAGGAAGTATTATTAATATTAAAGGAAGTAATATTGCTTATGTAAGTCCACATATTATAACAATCAAGGAGAATAATTATTTAATATTTAATGGAAGTGATAAAGTTTTTATAAATGATTATTCTAAATGTATTAAATTAAAAGATATGGAAGTTCATATTAAAAACAATTAAATTTTTTTTAAACTAGACGTACAAAAAGGAAGTGAAATACTTGAGGTTAAAAGTATAGACTTTTTGTGCTTTTAATCTCTTTCAAAAAATAATAGAAAGAGAGATGAATTTATGAACGATGAAAAGAAAATTGCAGATATTTATATTAGAGTTAGTACACTCGATCAAGTAAGAGAAGGTTTTAGTTTGCCTGAACAAAAAGAAAAACTAATTGAATTTTGTAAATTTAAAGGATATGAAATTCATGAAGTATATGCTGATGAAGGAATAAGTGCTAAAGATGATAAAAGACCAGCATATCAAAAAATGATAAATGATATTAAAAACGGCACAGTTAATGTTATAGTTGCTCTAAAATTAGATAGACTTACAAGAAGTGTTTTTGATGTAGAGAAACTAATGAAGTTGTTAGAAAAATATGATTGTGATTTAGATTGTAAAGATGATGATTCTAATACATTAACTTCTAATGGAAGAATGTATATAAGATTAACGACTGCATTTAGTCAAAATGAAATAGAAAGATGTTCAGAAAGAACTAAATTTGGTATGGTTGGAGCCATCAAAGCAGGACACATTCCAAATAGAACACCAATAGGTTTTAAAAGAGATAATAAAAAATTAGTTCCTGATGAATTAACAAAAGATATTGTAATTAGAATGTATGACTTATATTTAGAAGGTAAAAGTTATCAAGGTATTGCTAATGTTTACAATAAAGAAGAAGTTTTAGGAAAAACAAATTGGTTAGATTCTACTATTCAAAAGATAATGACTAATGAACTTTATAAAGGAGATTTTGTTCATGGTAAAAGAACTACACATCCTGAATATTATGAAAATGTTGTTGAACCAATAGTATCAAAAGAAAAATGGAATGCTTGTCAGTATCAAACTAGGAGGAACGCTAGACACTATGAAAGAACTGCTACTTATCTATTTACTAATAAATTAAAGTGTTCTATATGTGGGAATTTCTTAGGTGGTAAAGCTACTACTAAAAAGAAAACTGGTAAGAAATATTATTACTATAAATGCGAAAAATGTAGAACTAACTACAAAGAAGATGTTATAAAAAATGATTTACTACTTCTTTTATATAATCTTTTAGAAAAAGATACTTTAATAAACAAATATTACACACCATTTATTAAACACAAACAAGATGATAATAGTGAAGAATATAAAAAAGAATTGAAAGAACTAGAAAAGCAAGAAGAAAGAATTAAATTTGCTTATTTAAATGGTATTGTAAAAATGGATGAATTTGATAATGAATTAAAAAGTATTCGATATAAAATTGATAATATTAATAAGATGTTGGAAGAAATAAAACAATGTGAAAATTTTAATTTTACTACTAGTGATTTAATGATTTTAGATGATAAAAGTGCTTTAGATAAGATGTTAAATCCAGATGTTTTTTTACAAAATATTCTAAATATGGCTAATGCTCCAAGAGAAGAAATAAAAAGATTAATTGCTATTTATATTGATAATATAGAAGTTAACAAGGTTGGAGATAAAGAAGAAATAGTAAAAATTGAATATAGAGAAAGTTTTCTAGCAGAATTAGTTAATTATCATAATAATTATGGTATTCCTTATAACTTGAAAGAAATAAGAGATGGTGATGGTTATAAAATACCC
Source organism: uncultured Bacilli bacterium (assembly GCA_944363705.1). Classification (GTDB taxonomy): domain Bacteria; phylum Bacillota_I; class Bacilli_A; order RF39; family UBA660; genus Onthousia. Next base: position 4,698 of record CALVUY010000023.1, read on the forward strand.
GTTAATGATGAATTACAAACAAGTAAGGAAGCACAAGAATATTTTAATAAACTAAAAGATTTATATTTAAAAGATAAGTTAATATTTAATTATTATGAAACCGAAACAGATAGTCAATTAGAAAATACTGATTTTATTCATAATAATGAATTAGAAAAAGTATTAAGATTAATTCCATTATCAGATAAGATGAAATATAATGATGATAATTTGAGATTAGGTGTTATTACTTTAGATTTAGAAAGTGCATTAGATTATAGTATAAAAAGATATATGGAGAGACAAAATGAGCTATGCAATATTTAGATGTCAAAGTATTAATACATTAGCAGATTTATCTCATATTGGTACTCATAATAAACGAGAAAAAGAATCTTATAAGTCTAATCCTGATATAAGAATTAAAGACAGTATTAACAATATTGAATTAGTAAAATGTAATAAAAAATATAGAGAAAAGTTTTATGAAATTACTAAAGAATATCGAAAAGAACACGAAGAAAAAATGAAAACTATTAGACAAGATCGATATAAAAGTTTTGAACAAATGGTAGATGATTCTAAAAGTTGTGTAGCAGATGAAATGATATTTACAAGTGGCCCAGATTTCTTTAAAAATATAACCAAAGATGAAATATTAAAATGGGCTAATGGATGTATGGAGTTTGTCTATAATGATTTAGGTTATACTAAAGAACAAGTACTACATTCAGTATTGCATTTAGATGAAAAAACACCACACATTCATTGTGTAGTAGTTCCTCTTGTTAAAAAGTTTGATAAAAGAGTTAATAAAGAAAGATATTCTATTTCTAAAAGAGATTATATAAAAGACCAAACTAATTTAAGTGTATTACAAGATAAATATTGTTTTAGATTAAATAATTTAGGTTTTAAATTAGAGCGTGGAGAAAAAGGAACTAAAATTAAAAATCTTTCATTAGGACAATTAAAAGGTATAACTAGACATTATGAAAGACTTGCTAATAAAAGTAAAAAGAATATCGAAAATGAACATTTGAAAATTATTAATATGTTAAAATTTTCAAAAAAGAAAACTTTTTCAGATTCAATTATTCTTAACGGTGAATCATATCACATCTTACTAAAATATTTAGATTTATATACTAAAGAAATTCAAAACCAAGTAATATATCAAAACTTTTTCAATGACTTAGATAATTATATTTTTAATTACAAAGAGTTAGAAAAAGAATATAACCACTCACAAAAAATAATAGATAATTTAGAAGAAGAATGTGAAAGATTAGACCAAAATAATAATGACTTAATTGACTTTATCAAGCATATATTAGAAATATTAAAAGCCTTTTTTAGAAGAATTCTACTTTCTAAAAATGAAAGTGATAAAAATAAAACTATAAATATTTTAAAAGAATGTTATGAAAAAGATTTATACAACTTTTATGATTTAATAGATATTTCTAAAAATACTGATAAAGAAACAGAAGTAAATGATTTTATAAAAGAAGAAATCTTAGAAAAAGAATACGACTACTTTGATTAGCCGTATTCTTTGTTTATACTAAATTTTTGATAATTTAGAAAACACACTTGCAAATTGACATATCAATTAGCGTTTGTAAAAGGACTTGTCCTTTTAAATCCTAAATCTTATTATAATTAATATATTTTTTTATTATCTTTTTGGACCTCTATTATTATCTTGTTGACCATAACCATATTGTTCTAATAATTCTGATAAATAACTTCCATATCTTTCTTTAATATAAGCAGCAACTTTTTCTTGTTGTGCTGTAAGAACTTGTTGAGTCATGTCTTTATCATTAATATTAAACTTTGGCGTAATACAATCAAAATATGCTTTTTCAAGTTCTACATAACGAGCATAATCTTTGTGTGATGTATCAATCATCATCCTATCCCAATATGCTTTATCAGCTTGTTCAACATCTTCCATTGAAGCGTGTTCACCAACATCAATACTTTTAAATACAATACCTTTCCCAAAATCAGTTCGTGGATCAATTTTTTCTATATCGTCATTAATAGTCATTGCCTTTTTTTGAGATTCAGTCCAAGCATGTTCAGGCTTTAGTAAACCTCTTTCATCATACATATTATCTCCCATAATTTCACCTCCCAATAAAATTATAACACAAATTTAACGATAGTAGTTAATAATTAATAATTTTTATGATATAATTAAACTAACTTTCAGTATAATTATTAAGATTATGCTGTTTTTTTATGGAGGAAATATTTATGAATAAAAAAGAGATAAAAGATAACGCATACAAGAATTTAGAAATAATTAATGAGTGGATAAATAATTCTGACAATAAAACTTCAGTTGCTCTTGGTCTTATTGGAATATTATTAACTATTCTTTTTACTACTAGAAATTTATTTGAAAAAATAACAAAAATAATCTCTTCAATATTCTCAAAAATTGATTTTAGTGACATACTTTTTCTTATCATTTTTGCTATATCTATATGTTTTTTTGTATATGGAATGTGGTCATTAATAAAAGTGTTAATTCCAACTTTAAAAATGAAAGTATGCAATATAAAGTCTTATTTATTTTTTGGGAGCATTGCACAATATTCTAGTTATGAACAATATAAGAATGATGTGTTAAATGCAAACATAGATGATGTAATAGATGATTTATTAAACCAAGTCTATCAAAACTCAATTATTTGTAATAATAAATATAAAAATTTTACAGTTGGTATTAAATATTTTATAATCGGATTTGTGGGTGCTATCATAATGTATAATTTAGGAATTTTAATTTATTTGTAAGGAGTTGATTTATATGTACTATGATTATAAGGAAGGAAAAAAGAAGGTAGAAGAAATTTTAAATAATAATACTGAAATTCAAAAGAAACAGGTTCCAAAAGATGATAGCAATTTTACTTATGATAATGGAGTTAAAAGCTGGATTGGTTCAATTTTTGTTGATATTGTTGGGTCAAAAAAATTAATCGAAGGTGAAAAAGATATTATTGTTGCTAAAGTATTAAGGTGTTTTTCATCTGAAATAATTTCAATAATGAATAGTTCTTATAATGTAAGACAAATAGGAGTTCGTGGTGATTGTGTTTACGGAGTATTTTCGACACCAGACAAAACAGCTGTATATGAATTATTTGTTATTTCTTCTTATATAAATACATTAGTAAAAATGCTAAATAAATTATTTTCAAAAAAAGGATTCCCAAATATAAAGGTTGGAATTGGAGTGGGTATAGGTGAAGATTTGATTGTTAAGGCTGGAAAAAAAGGCACAGGAATAAATGATAGAATTTGGATTGGTAAAGCAGTCATTGATGCTTGTGTTTTAGCTGATAAAGCTGGAAGAAATGGCAAAGACTCAATTGGATATAGTGAACTTGCATATATAAATTTCATAGATGAATTATTAGAAAATTCTCCAGAGGCAAAAAGCTGGTTTACTGAAAGTTTTGATTATACAAGAGGAAAAAAAGAATATTATGGTGAAATAATAAATATAGATTTTAATAAATGGATTAACGAGAACTTGTAATTACTAATAAAAATTGTTATAATGTAGTTAGTTAATAGTTATTACTAACTATTTCTTTTGTCCTAGAAGTTGTTTTACTTCTTCCTTTAGGGCACCAGTTTAGAAGATAAACTCGAGCTTTTTGTTTCTAGTTTTAATATACTTAAATCTATGATAAAATATTTATAGAAATTAATTTACATCAATTTAGAAAGAGTGATATTATGGCTTCTGCTACAATTCATCTAGCTATCGCTAAAAAATATTTAGAAAATCATAAAGAATTAAATTATAAAAAGTAATTGCTGGTACTCTTTATCCAGACACAACAAAAACTAACAATAAAACACATTATACTAAAGTATATCGTGGTAAAGATAATCTAAGTCATGTACGTAGCAAAGTAAATTTATATAATTTTTTGAACGAAAATGAAAGTCTAGACGAATTTAAACTAGGATAATTTTTACGTTTAGTAACAGATTATTTATTCTTTGAAGAATGTTTTACAGAAGAATATTTACTAAATGCCAGTTATAATGATTTTTGTAAAGATTTATATTTTGCTTACGACCATTTGAATCTTTATTTAACACAAAAATATCGTATTAGCGAAGATGATTATAAAGATTATCCAGGCGAGTATTATCAAAGACTTCCCCATAAAAATTGTATTTTATCAAAAGAAACAGTTGATACATTTATTAATCGAGTTTCTAGCATTGATCTAGATAAATATATGAAAAAAATACAAAAACATCAAGGTAATATAAAACCCTAAAAATATAAAAAGGCAGTGATATGATATGAAAATAATTGATATTTGTGAAAACTTTTCAGCTTTAGGATGTTTAAAGCAATATTATGAAAAGAATAACATAAAAAATTATACAATTTTTGCACTTGAAATGCATCTATCAATAGGAGACATTAAAAATAATCATTTAGGATTTCTAGAAAAACTTTATCAAAAATATTATGACTATAATTATACATATAACTATAATGATATATTAAAGGAAATATCAAATAACATCACAAACCATACAGTAATTAGAATTTGGTCCTCTAAGAAAAATGATGATGATTATATGCTATTACTATTTCTATGTAACTTTTTAAAAGATAGAATAAACACAATTAATATTGTTTTCTCCAGTGATTATAATGAATTACAATATAGCATTAACTTCTTAGATTATAAAAAAGTTAATGATGTATTAAAATATGAAAAAAAATTATCAAAAGATGAAATTGAAACTTATGCTAAAAAATGGAATAAATTAGTTGAAATTAATAGTGAATTAAGGACATTAGAAAATGGCGAAGTTAAAAGCAAAAAAATATTCTGACTACTATAATATTATATTAAGCATCCTAAAAGAAAGAAAATCTTGCAAAATAGCAAATTTAATTGGTGAATGTATGGTAAAAAATGTCCTTAATGATGCCAGAGATTTTGTTTATTTATATTTAATTGACCAGTTAATTGACTTGAATAAAATTAAAATAATTGAAAAAGGAGCAAGGCACTTTGTAGACACAATCGCTTTAACAGAAAATAAAATGGAGGAGAAAAAATATGAATACAATAATATATAAACTATTAAGTAAAACAAATGATGAAAAGAATCTAGATAACTCATTATTAGAAAAACTATACCAATATTATGACGAAAAAAGTATTGAATTAAATTATGAGAAAAATATTAGTAAAGATGACTTTGATAAAATATTTAATACAGTATATGATGTTTTAAAGCTAAAAATAAATGATGATGAGGCTTATGAAGCAATGATTAATTATTTATCTCTTTTAATAGCAGATGCGAGAGACGGATTTAATGTAGATATTAACTGGTCCATCAAATATATTTGGTATTTATGCGCTGGTATAAAAGAAGAAATAAAACCCAAATATAAAGACTGCATTTCTTTTATTCAACAACAACTAATAAAAGAGTTTAGTATTAAAGAAACTATTAACGAAAAAGTAAAAAGAAAAATATTTACTGGTTATATGACTAATATTTAATAAATAGAAAAAACTACTCTCAAAGCAACTTGAAAGTAGTTTTCTTCTTATTTTTTATACACTTTCCCTTTTTCTTTAGATAATTCTATCTCTTCCGCATTATCTCTAACTTTATCATTCATAATATCATTAAAATCTATAAAATCTAGTTCACTGGTATCTTCTACTCTCTCACAGAAAAATGAACCACCTTGACCTTCTATAACACCTATTTTGTAATAAGCATCATTAACATTATCTTTAACACCATAATAAGATTGATACTCATACATAGTTGGATAAATATAATTCTTATCTGCATATTTCTCTATCCCTTCAAAGAATAATTCTAAATTATTTACTTTATCTAAATCATCTTTAGAAATTTTTTCAGGGAAATAAAGAAAATCTTCATCGGAAAAGCCTTTGGTATCAACAGTAAAACTATTAAGCCAATTCATATAATCATAACTAGAAAATATACTTTTTAATTTAGCATCTCTTTCTTTCTTTTCCCTAATCCATTTTTCTTTATTCCTATTTGCATATTCTTTTATATCTTCATCAGTAATTAATAATCTTTTCATAACAAACCTCCCATTATTACTTTAAACTTATTAAATTAATTATAACTTAATTTTTTAAAAAAATATATGAATAATTAAGAAAATACTGGTTATTATAATAATGTACATAAATAATATGTACAACACCAGGAAGTCTTACTACTGGTCTAAAGAGCTTTAAGCTCTTTTCTTTTTTGCCAAAAATTACATCTATAATTTGACAAATTTCTTGCATATTTTCTATTAAAATAACAAAGACTAATAGTGGAAAGGAGGAAAATAATGAAAAAAATCAGTAAGATTCTATTACTATTTGTTTTGACAATTACCTTAAGTACTACAATAAACGTTAATGCTGCAACTAGTAAGACTGTTAATAATCAGGCAGAACTAAAAGAAGCTTTGAATGATAGCAATGTTTCTACAATTATTCTTGGTAGTGATATCGAAACAACAGAGAAAATTAATATAATGCGAGATGTTACTATTGATGGTAATAATAAAACAATTAAGTATGTAGGAAAATTCGGCTCTAGCAGTAGTAGTGATAATACTGTATGGGGAGGAATTTATGTATTACAGATTTATAAGAGTAATGTTACTTTAAAAAATATTAAACTAACTGGTGGTAATGCAGGACTTCTTATAAATGGTGGACATGCAACTTTTGTAGGAAAAATAGATGTATCTGGTAATGGTTTTGGTGGTATTGAACTTGGTAAAGGTAGTGGAGTTACAGAAGCTCCTACTCTAACAATAACTGATAATGCCGAAATCATTAATACAACAGAAAGTGCTGATAAACCAACAATATGGGTACCTGCTGATACAAATGGTGCTGTTATAGAAATTGGTAATACTGAATTTGAACTAAATTCTGGAGAAGAACTAACTCTTGATGAAATTAATGAATTAGAAGAATCTATTGAAAACCCAGAGACAAGTGACTCGTTATTATTAAATATATTCTTTTTATCTATCTTTGTTATTTTATCAAGTTATGCTTTTAATAAAATTCTTAATAAAGAATAAGAGAAACTAGCTAGTTTCTTCTTTTTTTAAGAGTTTAGCATGGACTACTACCCTTTTACCAAAATTATCTTTACAAGTAGAAAGAGTTAGTATTTTATCATTAGTACTAACATCTGTATTAAAATTATAAATACTTCTTTTCATAATTGTTTCTAAAAACTCCTTAAAATACTTATTACTACTAAAATATGTCTTAATATAATAACCTTCTTTAGGTATAGTATAAACACTAAATATTTTAAATGTCATTATACTCTTAGGAGTAGAAAGTGTTATATAATAACTTTCTTTACTATCTAGGTTATTACTATCTAATAGATTATTTAAACTACCAAACATAGTATTATCAAGTCTACCATGACCGTAAATAATATTATTCTTTGATAAATTATCTAAATCATTACGATAATCTAAGAAAATAGAACCTATATTATTTTTTTCTTTTGTATAAGAGTGGTTTAAGTAATAACTATTATCACTACTCTTTACAACTGGATAACTAATATTAGTATTATCTACTTCAATAAAACCTACTATATCAGTATTAATTTCTTTTAATTTATCAAAATCATACTCTGCTATTTTTTCTTTAAATTCTAAATCTTTTTTATAGCTATAATAGTAACTAGTAATATTATAAATTAGTATAATGATAATAATGCTACTGATTATAAAGACTAAATACCATTTTCTTTTCTTCACTTTCTTCACCTTCCTTTGATTCATTATTATTATTAGATAAAATATGTCATATTATGTAAAAGTTTAAGTTTTTTTATTATTCTCTTTGATTTAATAAATTTTTAAGATATAATTTACTTATAATAATATTGGTGAGGAGTGAATTTATGAAGAAGAAAAAAATTATTGTTACAATAGTAATCATTGTAGCGATAGGACTATTAGTGGCAGGAGGTATTTTAGTATATCAAAACTATTCTAATAAGAATAGAATTGTAACATCATTTAACGAATTAAAGACAGCTTTGACTGAGACACTTAATCTTGATAAAAATACTACAAATACTAAAATTACCCAAACTGTAACAGGATCTACTAGATTTAATATTAATCCTATGTTAGGAAATAGTGAAGATGGTAGTGATGTTGTTATTGGTAACTTAAATAATAGTACCTTTAACTATGAGTATCGTCTTGATACTGAATCTAAAAGAATGTATATGGATGGTTCGTTACTATTAAATGCAACTGAACTATTAGGTATTAACTTTTATCAAGCTGAAGATATTAGTTATGTATTTCTAAGAAATATCTTTGATAAGTATATTGTTATTGAAAATAGTGATATCTTTGCTTATTTAGAAGAAAGTAATCAAGCAGTTGATGATGTTAACTATATTTATGATAAGATAATAGAAAGTCTTGGTAATAATATTACTACTGATGATATTAAAGTAACAAATCAAGATGGTAAGAAAAAAATAAGTTTAGAACTTAAAGAAGAAAGACTTAATGAAATTAGTAAAAATATAGTTAATGACTTAAAGAAAGATAAGAAAGCTAAAGAGATACTTGGTGAAGGATTAAATAATATGGAAGCTGCAAACTCCACTTTGAATTCTAATAAAAATACTACAACTACTAATAACGGTTCATTAAATTATAGTATTTTCTTAGAAAAAAATGAAATTGTTACTTATGAATTTGCCATTAAAGACAATGATGAAAACTATAGTATAGAATTTAATAATGGAAATGAAAAAAGCTTTGTTATTAAAGAAGGAAATACTGAGAGTTTAAAAGCAGTTATAGAAGAAAGTAATGGAACTACAACTATTAATCTAAGTAGTGATAATACTAGTATTGGTACTGTTTCTATTAATGATAATAATATTAGTCTTAGTATAGGTGATGCATCTACAGGAGTTTTAGTAAATGCTAATTTGACTAGTAGTACAGAAAATAATGTTATAACAACTACATTTAATATGGCTATATCAAGTTATGGAAGTAATATTGATGTCTTAACTGTAACTGATACTAAAACAGTAACAGATGGAGTTGCAGATTTCTCTAATATTAATCCTACAAATAACATTGATATAAATAGTTTAACAGAATCTGATATTACAACAATTCAAACAAACTTAATGACTATTCTTTATAACTTTATGGGTATTGCAATGTAAAAGAAAAGAAGCGAAAATGCTTCTTTTTATTTGACTTTATACGAATAAAAATATGATTTAGGATTTTTAATACCTTTATATTCTAGGGAACTCCATACTCCACTAATAACAAAATTATTCTTTAAATAAAAGTTTTTAGCTTTATCATTTAAACTAAATGAATATAGATAAATATAATCAATATTATTATCTTTGGCATATTTCTTTATATAGTTTATTAAAGCTGTTCCAATACCTTTATTTTGATAACTCTTAGTAATTGCAATTTTTTTATTTTTATATTATTAGGTGATAACTCAATATAAAACTTACATTCTTCATCTGGAGTAATATCTTCTTTAGATAAAGAAGCATAACCTGCTACTCTATTATCTATAAATACTAATACTATTTTATCTGCATTAGTTAAATAGTCATCATCTATTAAATAACCATTAGGATAGGCATTTTCTAGATGAATACTATCAATAGCATCCTTATATTTATAAAACTCATTCTTATTTATAATTTCTATTTTCATAATAAGTATCTATTTACTTAACCTTCTTTTTTATATTAGATGCATTGTTTAAATTATACCCTTTTTGTAAATATCTATCAGTTTTAGATAATGCTATATAACTATTACTGTCCATTAAGAGATTATTATCTAATAAATCTAATGCTAGGTCATATGGTACTTCTATATATTTAATAAATTCTCCTTTATCTAGTTGTTGCTCACTTACTTTCTTACAATTAAGAGCTAAATAAACATCTACTTTTGCTTTTATACTTCCAGGGTCTTGATAGTGATTACCAAGATATATTATTTCATCTGCCATATAGCCAGTTTCTTCAGCAAGCTCTCTAATGCCTGCTTTTTTTCCATCTTCTCCAAATTCAAAGTATCCAGCTGGAAACTCAACTAAGGAACCCTCTTCTGATAATCCAATAGGTTGTATGACAAAAACTACTCTTCCATCATCAGTTATAGGAACAACTACACTAGCTCTTTTCTTATCTATATATTCTCTAGTTTGTACTTTCCCATCAGGATAAATAAAAGACTGATTTTTAATCTTATAGAAATTTCCACCTTCTTTTGGTAATGAACATGGTATTGCTTTACAATAGTTAAGTAATATATCAATTTCTTCCTTTGTATCTATTTTCATAATGTCAGACCTTTCTTATTTTGTATACTGTCTTCCTTTAGAAAGTCTTTCTATAGGTTCAAGCCAATGAATTATTTCTCTAACTTTAATAGTTTCTAGTTTCTCGTTCTTGCTTGACCTACTAAAATAGTTCCCATAACAAACTAAATCTTTAGAACCTCCTGCTTTAATATATTCATCGACAAATTGTTTTAAACCAGGATCACTTGTATCAACACCATACATCATAGGTATATCTATATTTCTATTGAATTCTTTAGCAAATAAGAAAGCTCTACGAGGACCAATTCTATTCCCACCACGTTCAATAATTCTATACATGATGCAATTTAAGAATTCGTCTTTTAAAAATACCCATTTATCATACCACTTAATAGCATCTTCTATTTCATTGTTAGGATGAAGAGTAATGTTATTAGACTTAAAATATTCTAATACCTCTTTAATATGCTTACCTTTAAAGTAATTATCTAAATCAATATGAGTATTAGGTAAATCTTCTTTTAAACAATTAAAGTTCTCTGCCTCTTCTACTATGCCATCTGGTGTAAGGTATAAGCGAGTTACATATGGCTTACCAGTATCTACATTCACATTACTTCTATAATATACTTCTCTAAACATAAACTGTTCATCACTTGGTAAAGACTTAATAAAAACTTCTTTATTATAGAAATCTGGCCAATTTAATGCATCTACATTTTGATTATTACCAAGCGTATCAGTAATATATTGATTATTATTAAACATAACATCATTAATCTCAGTTATTTCTAGAGAAGAACCTGGCATTAGCCTATTAACTTCATATTCAGGATATCTTAATTCATACCATACTGCAACCTTTTCGATTATATCACGCATTCTTCTTGGTTCATTATATTCACCAATAGGAGTATAGTGTCCTTTTACAGCATTATTAAAATACCAGTTTATATAATTATCAACTTTATCATCTAAATTTCTTAACCTTGAATCTATTCTTCTAAAAGTAGTGTATTCATCTTTAACACTTTCTTTAGTATCATTAGGAATATTTTGTTCTTTCTCTTCTTGTTTTTTAATCTCTTCTATATCTCCCCTAGCCAATAACCCATTTCTTAACTTAATTAATTCTTCTTTAATATTCATGCGTAACCTCCTAAATAATTAATGGTGTCCACGACAGGAATCGAACCTGCGACCTTTTCCTTCGGAGGGAAACGCTCTATCCTACTGAGCTACGTGAACATAACTAAATTATAGCATTGCTCCCCTCATTTTACAATTATTAACACCTATAATTTGACAAACTTATAAAGATTAACATAAACTATTATTAAGGATAAGTTAGATGGAGGTAATAACTTATTTTAGCGCCAGAACCAGTTTGGTTGACGAGGTTGATAGTTATCGAAAATTCGGCGGATACTATCACGGCTACTAGTCGTAAGATATATGACAAAAAGTAAAATCAAGATTGCAACAAAACATATATCAAAGTAGTAAGGAGTTTATATGTGTGGAATTGTTGGGGCAATTTCTAAAAATAGAAATATATTGCCTATTTTAATAACGGGATTAAAAAATCTTGAATATAGAGGTTATGACTCAGCAGGAGTCGCATACCTTAAAAATAATAAAATAAATATTGTAAAAACAAGCGGTAAAGTAAGTAAACTTGAAAATAAACTTAATAAGAGTGATGAAAGTAATATAGGTATCGCTCATACTAGATGGGCTACTCATGGGAAAGCGAATAGTATTAATGCTCATCCTCATAGAGTTAATCATGTTACTATTGTTCATAATGGTATAATTGAAAATTTTAAAGAGATTAAAGATATGTTAGAAGATAATAACTACTCTTTTAAATCTAGTACAGATACAGAAATAGGATGTGCTTTATTAAATTACTATTATGAGAAGTTTAATGATATAGATAAGACTATTAAAACTTTTATGGATAAAGTTATTGGTAGTTATGCTATTACCATGATTATTGATAATGACTTAGATAATCTTTATGTCTTAAAGAAAGAAAGTCCTTTAGTAATAGGTATTAGTGATAATACTAATATAGTTGCTAGTGATATTAGAGCGATATTAAAATATACTAATAAATACTATATCTTAGATGACTTTGAGTATGCTAAAGTTAGTTCTAATGAAGTTATAATTAAATCTATTAAAGAAGAAATATTAAATAAAGAATTACATACTCTTGATTTAAAAGATAATGATAATTCTAAAGGTCATTATAAACATTATATGTTAAAAGAGATTATGGAACAAAAAACTACTATTTTAAAGACAGTATTACCTTTTATAGAAGAAGGAATAGACTCTTTAATGACATTACCTGATTTAACTAAATATAAGGAAATATCTATAGTAGGATGTGGTACTGCTTATCATGCAGGTTTAGCTGCTAAATATCTTTTTGAGGAGGTTACTAATACTAGATGTAGTGTTTATTTAGCTAGTGAATATAGATATCAAAATAACTTTTTGTCTAAAGATACACTAACTATCTTTATCTCACAATCAGGAGAAACTGCAGATACTATTTCTTCTTTAAAGCTTGTTAAAAGTAAAAACTGCCCTACTCTTGGTATTATAAATGTTGAAAATAGTACAATATCACTATTAGTAGATAAATGTCTATATACAAAAGCAGGAGTTGAAATAGCAGTAGCATCTACTAAGGCTTATACGGCTCAAATTTCTCTTCTTTCTATTCTTGCTCTATCTCATGGACTAAGGAATAAAACAATAAGTAGAGATAAAGCAATAGAGGTAATAGATGAGTTTAAAAGTATAGAGAAACTAATTACTCCTCTTTTAAATAATAAAGATACATATCTATCTATTGCAAAAAATATCTATAAAGAAGAAGATATCTTCTATATAGGAAGAGGACTTGATTATTATCTTAGTATGGAAGGTGCTTTAAAATTAAAAGAAATATCTTATATTCATAGTGAATCATATGCAGCAGGAGAGTTAAAACATGGTACTATTTCTTTAATTAAGAAAAATACCCCTGTTATCGCTAGTGCTACTAATTTTAATTTAAATGCTAAGACTATTAGTAATTTAAAAGAAGTATTAGCACGCGGAGCAGTTATTTACTTAATATGTGATGATAATTATAAAGATGATAGTTTTACTATCATAAATATACCTAAAGTAAGTGATTTTATTAAACCTATATTAGTTATTATTCCTTATCAATTAATCGCTTATTATACTGCCAATCTAAGAAAAACTGATATAGATAAACCTAAAAATTTAGCAAAGTCTGTTACTGTTGAGTAATTTGTGATACAATAAATAACAGAAAGTGAGATTTATATGAAATATTACGACGAAAATGATAATGAAATTATAATTCCTGGTAGCATTCTAGATAATGAAATTGATCATGGAGCCTGTGCAACTGTCTATAGATATACTGAAGATTTATGTTTCAAACGTTATGATAGAGGAATGAACAACATAGAATATTTTCTTGATACTACTACTTATGAAGCCTTAAGAAATATAAGCAATCCTCATCTTGTAAACATAAAAAAATTATTATATAAAGATAAAATTTCTAAATATAAAGTTGATGCTTATTTACTTTCTTATTATAAAGAAATATATAAAGACTTTTTAGAAGTTCCTACTGAGTATTTATTATATAATATAGAAGAGATATTTAAACTATTAAATAAAATAAGTGAATATAAATTAAGGATTCATGATTTAAAAAGAGAAAACATTCTTTTAACGGATACCAATATAGTTTTAACTGATCCAGATCGCTGGTATTTTGATAATTTAAGTAAAGAGGAAATAGAAAAGTTAAACGTTAATAATATAACAGGATTATTTGGGGAAATGGTAAAAGAAAGTTTAAAAAATAATTATTTAGACTTTCTTATAGAAAATAATTTGTATGATTATGTTATTAGTAATAAATTATTTCCTTTAACTAGTAATAAAGATAGAGCGATGAAAGTTTTATCTAAAAGACTTAACGGCTATAAAAGACCAATAGATTATGTTTATAGCATGAAGAAGTAGTATTATATATTACTTCTTCTTTATATGTATATTTAAAATTAATTAGTTAATAATATAATTAGTATCACTTATGAAAAATTAAAAAAACATATTGTCAAGTTGAAATAAATATGCTAAAATTAATTTGTTAATCTTTTATGGCGAGATAGCTCAGTTGGCTAGAGCGCTCGGTTCATACCCGAAAGGTCGAGGGTTCGACTCCCCCTCTCGCTACCATTTATCAATCACTAGGCTCCACACCTAGTTTTTTGTTTATATAAAAGGAATAGTTATTTATCTCTAACTATTCCTTTTTCTTCACATATTAAATTATTGCTATATTTCTTATACTTAATAAATTCTTCTTTAGTTTTAATAGTCCATACAAACAATTCTTTACTAGATACTTCTTTTACTTTAAATATTAATTCTTTAGGACTAGATATAAAACTAATATATTTTTGTTTTATTAAGTATTTATAGATAAAAACATCGTATAAAGTCCTTTTAAAGTCTTTATATTCGTTAGTTAATAAAATACCCATCTTATATCTTTTTAGGCTTGTAAGAGCCATTTTTTTAATTATTACAGGATTAAAACTTTGTAATAATACTTTACCATTATAATCAAGTAATAATTTATTTAATTCTTTTAAAGTATTATTAGAAAAATTTTCTTTAAGTTCTATTAATAAAGTAACTCTACCATTTACTAACTTCAATACATCTTCTAAAAGAGGTATTTTATCGGTAGTATTTAAGAGTTTAACATTACTTAACTCATTATAAGTCATCTCTTTAACTAATCTATCTATACCAGTTAATCTCTTAATATTATCATCATGAAAAACTATTATTTTATTATCTTTAGTTACTCTAATATCAAGTTCTAT
>CALVUY010000024.1 GCA_944363705.1 uncultured Bacilli bacterium
ACCTTTACGAACTAATTGATTTACTGTAGGCATTGTAATCATTAACTCCTTTCTTTACACATATCCAGGTGTATCATATTTACTTTTAAATAAAATTTTGCCCATGGCAAAACTAAATTTAAATTAGCAAACATACTATAACACTATATACAACTACTTGTCAATATGTTTTTCAAAATTTACCCATTATAAAAATGCAACTATTTTTGTTGCATTTATCTTACTTATTTAGTGTGAACTTTAACTCTATCAGAATGATTAAAGATTCTATCTTCACTACCTACAAGAGATAAAGCCCGGGTTTTAAACACTATCTTCTGAAGCTTTTTCTGTGTTTAGTAATTTAACTTCATTCATATCTATAAACATCATAGGTAAAACAAAAAATCTCAACAATCTAAGGGATTACTTATATCTCGTATATTAGATAACACTTTTCTTTTAACATCATCTTCATTTACAGTTCCTACAAAATCATCCAGTTCTTTAATAAAACTAAATTCTTCGCTATCTTCACCTATAGTATAAGTACCATACTTACTAATAATAAGTTTATTAAACTCATTTAAAATCTCCATTTTTTTATCACTACTAATATTCCAATTATATATTTCTCTAAGTCTATCTAAACATGAAATAATTTGTATTTTTCTGATCTCTTCTTTAGAAGAATAATAAGTGCCATCTTTAATTGTTTGTATAGTAATACCATCACATACTTTAAAAATATCAAATATATCTTTATTAACATTTAAACAAGAAGCCATAATTCCTTTACTATTGCTTCTATAGAAATAATATTTAGAAGGAATAAAACCGATTAGAGATGCTTTTAAAATAGTAGGATAAACAAATGCTATATCTTCCCATTTAACAGAAGGAATAAAAGGCTCTTCATCAAATAAATCTCTTCGATAGATTTTATTCCAACAAGCTAGAGACTCATAACATAAAAAGCCTGGATTTTTAGAAACATCAATCATTTTAGGCGAAATATTACCATATTCTCTTTCTATAAAGCTTTTACTACTATCTTTTTCTAAAACTCTTTGAACTCCAGTAGATACAACTTTTAAACTTTTACACATCTTTGTTAAAGCTAACATATCTCCATACATATATCTATGAACAAAATCATCACTATCAACAAAACCAATGTACTCACCACTAGCACATTTAAGACCAATATTTCTAGCAACAGAAACACCTTTATTTTCATCTAAATGAATATATTTAAAAACATCAGGTAACAACTCACAATATTTTTTTATTATATCTAAACTATTATCACTAGAATTATCATCTACGATAATTACTTCAAAATCCACAACATCTTGTAAAACTAAACTATTTAAACACTCTTCAAGATAAGCTCCACTATTATAAACAGGAACTATTATACTCAAACTCTTCATAAACCCACCCTATCAAAAAAATGGCATCATTAATAAATTAAAATACAATAATTATTATTAAATTTTTCTACATTTACTGAAAAGCACTACAATTATAGCCACAAAAACAACAATACCACTTCACATTTGAAACATATTATATATTATCATTAATATTCTGTCAATAAACCCCAATACGTTTTATAACTATTTATCTAAACCTTTATTTGCTTTTTTTCTTTACTACTATTCCTTCTATTACAAAAGCACCTTCTAAAATAGCTAAAAAAATTAACATAGACCTAAGAAAAGCATAAACAAACGAATACAATTGAAGATCTCGAATATTATCCATATTTGCAAAAAAATGTAATAATATAAGTACACCAGTAAAAACAAAAGCTATTTTTTTATATTTTTCAACATATGAAAAAATATTATCATTAACAAGATATAAAGTACCTGCTAACAAAAGAGCATAAGAGCTAAATTCAACAATAAGCATAGCAGAAGGACCAAAAACAAATAATACATACCATATAACAACTATATTTATAATTAAAATCCACCTAGATTTTTCATATATATTCATAATCTTTACCTTCTTTCGTTAATGATAAAAAGCATTCTCCCATAAGCTTTTTTCTCCAAATCTAGAAAACACTTTCACAAGTAAACTCTGTTTCTTATTACTATGTATAATCCTCATATCTTGTTCTGCCATTCACTATTATCTATAATATCAACCTATTCTACTTCAATAATAACACCTTTTAGCAAAAAGAAAAAGACTCTAAAAGTCTTAATCATGATAACAACTACCACCAATAAATTCTCTAAGTATAGAATCATCTGGAATAGTCTCACTTGGAATAGGAAGAATTAATCTTAAGATATTAAGGAGCCTTTTTGCCTCTTCATAATAAGCTGAATCTTCATCTACTGAATAAAGTAAAGGTTCAACATAAGTTTTTAATACACCTAACTCATATATTAAAGCAGTATTAATAGTAACATCCGCTTCATCTTGATAAGGGAATATATACTTTTCTTCTCCACCTCTAACATTATTCCAAACTTTTAACGTATCTACTACATTATAACCTCTAGTCCTATTATCCCTAATTATTCTTCTTAAAAGTCTATTATCTGTAGTAGGAAAACGATTATGGTAATCTATATTAAGTTCTGTTAAAGCAGATAAATATATTTTAAATTTATTCTTAGCAGGTATTTCTTTTAACACTTTAGGGTTTAAGCCATGTATTCCTTCTATTAACAAGATATCATCTTTATCTAATTTTAATTCTTTAACAAACTCTTTAACTCCTTCTTTAAAGTTATAGATAGGTGCCATTACTTCTTTTCCTTCTAATAATTCATTAATTTGTTTAGTTAATAACTTATTATCAACAGCCTCAAAACACTCATAATCTTTCTCACCTTTTTCATTAACTGGTGTCTTATCTCTATCCACAAAGTAATCATCCATACTAATCATTTTAGGATTAAGTCCAAAACTCTTTAAATACATACATAGTTTAGTAGTAGTTGTAGTCTTACCACTAGAAGAAGGCCCTGCAAGTAAAATAATTTTTTTATCTTTTTTATTATCTACTATCTTTCTAGCAACAGAAAGTAATCTATTACTCTGTAAAGTTTCATCTATTCTAATTAAATCTGCAATCTTCCCACGACTAACAACTTCATTTAAATCTGCAATAGTTTCTATTTTCATTAATTTAGTCCAATCTCTACATTCTTTAAAGACTTTAAACATATTAGGATGATGAGTATAAGCTTTAATTTGATTATGAGAATATTCTGTAGGAAATTGAAGTACAAAACCATTATCATCTACATAAGTTAATTTAAAGTCTTTTAGACAAGAAGTAGAAGGAGGCATCTTACCATAAAAGTAGTTATAATAATTACCTAATCTATAAAGAGTAATAAATGTATTAGTATTATATTTCATAATCTTAGCTTTAGCTAAGTCATTAATACTCTCAAAATAATGTATAGCAGATATTCTTTCTACACTAACTTTAGTAATAAATAAATCCATATCTACTAGTTTTAACATCTTTCTAGCGATTGTTCTAAGTATTGTCTCTGTAAGTGGAAAACTTGTTTTAATATAAATTCCCTTATCTAATGAATGCATTACTATAATATTAGCATCTAGTCCAAATATCTCTTTAACAGCAACTATAAGTAAAAACGTTAACCCAGAAATATGAGCTCTATTACCTATTTTAGAGTTTAAATCATAAAAGGTTATTCCACAAGGATCATTAACAACATAACTAAGTTCTCTATATACATTATTAACACTTGCAAGAATAATAGGAAAACGATAATCTTTCTGATACTCTTTACTAAGTTGTAATAAAGTAATACCTGATGGAACTGTTTCTTCTTTACCATTAATTGTTACTTTAACTTCTTCAATCATCTTAACACCCTCTTAATTCTATATATGATTATACCAAAATTAACATACAAAGTCTAATAATTTTGCCACATCTTGTAAGGTATAATTTAAAGTTTATTTGGATATAGTAGAATTAGGTGATAATATGAATTTAGTACCAATGATTGTAGATAAAGAAATAAATGGTGAAAGAAGTTATGATATCTTTTCTAAGTTGTTAAAGAATAGAATAATTATATTAAGTGGTACTATTAATGATGAATCTGCTAATACTATTGTTGCAGAACTACTCTACCTAGATTCTCTAAATCATGAAGATATATCTCTTTATATTAATTCCCCAGGTGGCTCTGTAACAGCAGGATTCGCTATCTATGATACGATGAATTTAATTAAGAGTGATGTCTCCACTATTTGTATGGGACTATCTGCATCCATGGCAGCTTTTCTCCTATCTAGTGGAAAAATTGGTAAAAGGTATGCTCTCCCTAATAGTGAAATAATGATACACCAACCACTAGGAGGAGCAGAAGGTCAAGCAACAGAGATAAAAATTGCAGCAGAGCATATTATTAAAACTAAAAAAAAGCTAAATAAGATTCTAGCTTTAAATACTAAACAAAAATTAGAAAAAATAGAACAAGATACAGAAAGAGATTATTTCTTAGAAGCTAAGGAAGCTAAAGAGTATGGACTAATAGATAAAGTTCTTTAATCTACAAAGACTTTATCCATTAGTTTTTTTATTTTCTTCTTACGTTCTTTCGTTTTCTTTTTATTAACAAAAACTTCTTTAGTGTCACTATTAATTTCTAAAACATCCCCTTCTTTAACAGTAGGAAGTTTATCTATTCTATAAGTCATAACTTTTCCTTTATCTAGTTCAACCACTACTAAATTATTCTCTATTCTATCAACAATTACTTCCATAGGTTTAACATATTCACTAAATATAAAAGTCCCTCCTTTCTTATAATATCTCTTTCTAAAGACACTATAACAGAAAAGAAAAACTTTGAAAAATTACGATTTTTCAAAATTCAAAGTATTTTTATAAGCAAATTTAAAAATTCCCTAGAGAAAAATAAAATATCTAAATCTAAAAACATCTAAATTTTCAAAATTACAACTTTTTTCACTTTTTAACACATAAAGTCCGATTGTGTTTAAGGATTAACTTTTCATACTTACAATAAAACTGGTGATTAAATTGAAAGAATTAGGAAATAAAATGGCAATACTTCGTCACAAGAATAATTTAAAACAAAAGGATGTAGCAAGATTATTAAATGTAAAAGAAAACACTTATTCCAAATGGGAAAAGTGTTCTAATGATATACCTTTAGAGAAAGTTAATATACTAGCAAATTATTATAATGTTAATCTAGATTATCTATTAGGAATCTCTAACAAGATAGAACATAGTGAAAAATTAAAGATTGACTACATGAAGATATGTGAAAGGCTATTAGAACTTAGAAAAGAAAATCACTTAACGCAGGACAGGTTAAGTGATAAAATAGGATTTTTTCAAACAACTTACTCTAGCTTTGAAACTGGTGTAAGACGTCCTACTACTTATAAATTACTTTATATAGTAAACTTTTATAATGCATCAATGGACTATGTTGTAGGTAGAACTAATACAAAGAAAATATATAAAAGAAACTCATCCAAAATGGCTAAATAATATTTTTATATATTACATATAATAGTTTTTCACAAGTTTTATCCAATCATTAACTAAAGTTTTCTCTATTGCATAACTACCTTTATTAGCATAACCAAGAAAGTGACTATCAATATGAAAATCACTACCACCACTCTTTTTAAGATTATGTTCATTACAATAATCAATTAAAAAATTAATTTGTTCCTCAGTATGTTTTCTATGAGCACACTCTATTCCATCTATTATATCTAAAGAGACTATTTCATCCAAAGTCTCTTTTATATTAGGTAAATTATAAACAAACGGATGAGCTAGAAAACATAAACCACCGGCATCATGAATTAAAGAGGTTACATAGAATATATCTTTTTTACCAGCCGTTTGATCAATGTAAAAAGGGCTAGAGACTTCACAAAAATGTTTACGATAAAAACTTGATCTATCTACGATATTCATAGAGTCTAAAATATCTTTATTATCACTGTATTTTAAAATATCATCAACTAAAACATCATTAGCCATATGATTAGGTTTAGAAATCTTTAAATCTAAAGAATATTTAATACCAAGTTCATCACAAACATGCTTAAGTTTATCTAAAATCTCAGACTGACCTTCTATTGTAGAATGAACATATCCTTCTTTTATTATTTCACTTTTCTTCATCACTTCTAAATCTATACCATATCCTAACATATCAAAAAGTCTACCATTATACACAAATTCTAACTCAACTCCAGGAATCACCTTACCACTATAAAGACGTTTAATGTCCATATTATTAAGTTCATCATAAGCATTTATATTATTATGATCTGTAATAGAAATAACATCAAGTCTTCCTAAATTAGCTTTTTCTAAAATCTCAACTACGCCAAATTCACCATCTGAATTTGTAGTATGTATATGTAAATCTATCATTTTAATATCTCCTTTATCAATTAATTATTTAAGAATTTAAGTGCCAACTCTTTAATCTTTCTAAATCTATGATTAAGTCCTGACTTAGTAATTTTATTACCAGTTTCTAAACCAATAATCTCACTAAGTTCTTTAAGAGAAGCTTCTTGGTATTTTTTACGATATTCTAAAGCTTCTTTAGTCTTATCATCAAGTAATTCTATAGCCATATTATCTTCAAGTATTTTAATATATTTTAATTGTTCCATAGCAGAATCTATTACTCTATCCATATTAGCTTGTTCACAATTATTAAGACGATTAGTTTTATTTTTTGTATCTCTATAAACCCTTATCTCTTCATAATATAGTACTGCTTTACTACAACCAATTATCTTCAAAAAATCACTTATCTTATCAGCTTCTTTTATATATAACATAAATCCTTTATCACGACTCAATAATTTAACATTTAATGAATAAGTATTAAGAAGTTTCTGAACAAAAACCGCTTCATCCCCCTTCTCAATTAAAAACTCTAAATGATATCTACTAGTCTTAGGATCATTAACACTACCACTACTTAAAAAAACACCTCTTAAATATCCTCTAACTTCATCATCTAAGTCTACTAAATAACTAGGAACAACTTCACTATCAATACAGAAATTTTCTCTAATAAAAGTATCTCCCTTAGTAAAAATCAAAGCTTTTAATTTATTTTTACTAAAATTATTATTATCTAAAAGCTCTTCTTCATAAGATATCTCTTCATAACTATCAAGCAAATCTTTTAAATAATTAATAACACTATCATTTTCACTACTAATTGCAATAGAATCTTTTATTATTTGGTAATTATTACGAAAAAAACCTGAAATTAAAGCTATTTTAGCAGTTTCAGTTAATTTTAATGTTGTTATTTCATTTTTAACAGTACCTGTAAAAGACATAAAACCCCCCTTATTTCATCAAGTATGAGAATATTAAAGCACTAAGTTTTTGACTATGATGTTTCAAAGTACCATCGGCAATAGTTAAAAGGTCAGCTTCAATAAATTCTGTATCTAATTTAGATAAAACTGGATAATCTATTTTAACCGGATCTTTTCTCTCTTCATTAGCATACCTCAAAGCCATTTCTTCACTAATTTTAGAGTTAGAGGCTATAACAGCATCTAATTTATGTTTTCCTAAATAACTATTAATAAGTTTAACATGATCACTAACTGTAAACTCATCAGTCTCCCCTGGCTGTGTTACTATATTACATATATACATAATAGGAACCTTTATTTCATCTAAACAATCTATAATTTCTTTAGAAACAAGATGTGGAAGTAAACTTGTATAAAGACTACCCATACTAAATATAATTAAATCAGCTTCTTTAATTGCATCTTTGACTTCATCTAATACTTTAGGTTGTTCCTTATAGAAAAGTTTCTTTACTTTCTTTTCACTTTTAGTAATAGAAGCTTCACCTTCAATAATACTACCATCAGTAGCTTCAGCCATAAGTGTTACATCAGCATCCTCAGTTAAAGGTAACACTTTATTTTTAATATCCAATAAAATAGATAATTGTTCAATAGAATTTTTTAAACTTCCCGTAATATCTAAAAGTGATATTAACATAAAATTACCTAAAGCATGTCCATCTAAGTAACCAGTTGTATTAAAACGATATTCTAACATTTCTTTTATTTCAGTACTAGTAGATGATAAACTACTAAGAACTTGTCTAATATCACCAACAGCAGGAACATGAAATTCTTCTCTTAATTTACCAGTACTTTTACCACTATCTGAAACAGTTATAACTGCAGTTATATCTAAAGGAAAGTCTTTAAGTCCCTTAAGTAAATAAGAAAGCCCTGTTCCTCCTCCAAAAACTACTAGTTTTTTATTATTCATTTACTACTCATCTCCTTGAAATCTCTAATGCAACACGAGCTGCCTCACCCATGGCAATAACTATTTGGTAATCATACTTATTTAAGGCATCACCTACTGCATAAACACCATCTATAGAAGTCATTAAATTATCATCTGTCTTAATATATCCTCTATCATCTAAAATACCTAAAGACTCTAAAAAATTAGCATTAGGAATCTGTCCAATATAAATGAAAACTCCATCAGTAATTATATCATTACTATTCTTTGTCTTAATAATAATTCTATCATCTTTACTAAAACTTTCTACTTCTCCTTTTACAAAAGAAATATTATCTATTTTCTTAATCATATCCTGTAAATAAGCTTTCGCCCTAAATTCATTACGATATAAAACAGTAACAGACAAAGCTAACTTACTCAAATATATTGCTCCTTCAAAAGCTGCATCACTTGCCCCTACTACTACAACATCTTTGTTCTTATATAAAGCCCCATCACAAACAGCACAATAACTTATTCCTTTAGTTCTTAACTCTTCTTCACCTTTAACACCAAGTAATTTAGGTTTACGTCCAGTAGCAATTATAACATAGTCACATAAGTATTCATCTTTACTAGTAATAACCTTTTTCTCTTTATCTATCTTAATCTCAGTAACTTCTTCATATTTAACAGGAACACCTAAATCAGTAATTTGTTTTAACATTTTTATTGCCAAATCACTTCCACTGATAGACTCATATGAGGGAAAGTTCATAATATTACCATTATCAACTATCTGTCCTCCAGGCATAGATTTTTCTAAAATAATACAATCAATACCCGCTCTATTTAAATAAAGTGCAGCAGTCATCCCTGCAACACCACAACCTATTATAACTACTTTATATTTATTATTCATAAAACACATCCTCTCTATACAGCTTCTTATTCTTTCTCAAAAATACAAAGTAAATACCAACAACAAACAAGACTACTGATACAAGTTGAGCCACTCTAATAGGACCTAACATTAAACTATCAAGTCTCATACTTTCTATTATAAACCTAATAAAAGAATACCACATCATATAAAATCCCATAAGTTGTCCTGTTCTTAAATTCTTATAAAACTTTCTAATTAATAAAAGAATTATAAAGCCAATTACATTCCAAACTGATTCAAAGAAAAATGTTGGCATATAGTAATCTCCATTAATATACATACCTCTAATAATAAATTCTGGTATATATAAACTCTTTAAATAATCATAAGATGTAACATACCCATATGCTTCACTATTAAAGAAATTACCCCATCTGCCTATCGCTTGTCCAATAATAAGACCTACTACTAGTATATCTAAAAGTTTTAAAAGATTTAATTTATGTTTTCTAGTATAATAACAAAGATATAAAAGCCCTCCAAGTATCCCTCCATGAATAGCAAGACCACCATGCCATATATAAAGTATTTCTATAGGATTAGATAAGTAATATGAGAGATTAAATAAAACGTAATAAATTCTCGCTCCTAAGAAAGCAAAGATAATCGTATAGAAAAACATATCAAATAGTTCATCTTTATCAACCCTATTTTTTTCTAGCTCTAAAAAGACACAAACTCCACCTACAATTACTCCTAAAAGAATAAAGATAGAGTAATAATATATTTTTATAAAACCTAAGTCCAAAAGCACCCTATCCATGATGTTTAACCTTTCTAATAATTGGCTTAATAACAAACTCTTCTATTAAAACATTAACTACGGAAATTAATATTGATATTGCAAAAGCCACCCAAAAGTCCATTAGATTAAAGTACTTACCAAGTATCCAATCTGCAAGTTTTAAAATAAATAGATTTATAAAAGGATAAAAAAGTCCAAGAGTCAAACCTGTTACTGGTATTGTTAATCTAACTAACAAAGGTTTAACTGTTTTATTTAAAATATAAATAATAAATGATGCAAGTATTGAAAATAAAACAGGATGTGCTGGATCTATATAAAATGTTTCAAAAAAGGAAGAAACAAAAAAGAAGACTATAGAGTAACTTGCAAAATACAAAAGCCATTCTAAAAATCTATTTAATCTGATTCTTTCTTTTGTCGTTACAATTATCTTCATAGTCTCCTCCTCTAATTTATAACATCTTCTTTAAGAATTGTCCTGTATAAGATTCTTTAACTTTACTAATCTCTTCTGGAGTACCAGTAGTGACTATATTACCACCACCATCTCCTCCTTCAGGACCTAAATCTATGATGTAATCAGCACATTTAATAACATCTAAGTTATGTTCTATAACAAGTACTGTATCTTTATTATCGACTATTTTCTGTAAAATTGCAAGTAACTTCTTAATGTCAGCTGAATGTAATCCTGTAGTTGGTTCATCTAAAACAAATAAGGTTTTACCAGTCGCTTTCTTTTGTAACTCTTTAGCAAGTTTAACACGTTCTGCTTCTCCTCCAGAAAGTGTTGGAGCACTTTGACCTAATTTAATATAACCAAGTCCTACATCTTCTAATACTTGAAGTTTATTTTTAATTTTAGGAACATTACTAAAGAACTCTAAAGCTTCACTAACTCTCATATCTAAAACATCTGCAATATTCTTCTCTTTATAGTAAATGTTTAAAGTCTCTCTATTATACCTCGTACCATGACAAACTTCACAAGGGACATAAACATCAGGTAAGAAATGCATCTCTATTTTCTTAACCCCATCACCTCTACAAGCTTCACATCTACCACCTTTTACATTAAAAGAAAATCTATTCTTCTCAAAACCATACATTTTCGCTTCTTTAGTATTAGTAAACAACTCTCTAATATCATCAAATACTCCTGTATAAGTAGCAGGATTACTTCTAGGAGTTCTACCAATAGGTGATTGTGATATATCAACAAGCTTATCAATATTATCAAGACCAAGTATCTTCTTATGTTTACCGGGCTTAGTTTTAGATTTATATAAAGTATTAGATGCAGCTTTTACAAGTATCTCATTAATCAAACTACTCTTACCACTACCACTTACACCTGTAACACAAGTAAATGTTCCAAGAGGAATTTTAACATCAATATTTTTTAAATTATTCTCTTCTGCTCCTTTAATAGTTATATATTTACCAATACCTTTTCTTCTAGTTTTTGGTACTTCAATACATTCTTTTCCGCTTAAATAACGCCCTGTAACACTATTATCATTAGCCATAACTTCACTAGGTGTCCCTGCTGCCACAATTTTTCCTCCTCTATCTCCAGCCTCTGGCCCAACATCAACTAAGTAATCTGCAGCAAGCATAGTATCAGTATCATGTTCTACAACTATCAATGTATTACCTAAATCTCTCATTTCAAGTAACGAATTAATAAGTCTATCATTATCTCTTTGATGAAGTCCTATACTAGGTTCATCTAATACATATAAAACACCAGTTAAACGAGAACCAATCTGAGTAGCAAGTCTAATACGTTGTGCCTCTCCACCACTTAATGTACCAGCACTTCTTGCAAGAGTTAAATATTCAAGACCAACATTCTTTAAAAACGATAAACGTGATTTAATTTCTTTTAATATAAGGTCTGCAATCTGCATTTTCTCTTCACTTAATTTAAGATTATCAAAGAAAGTAATAAGATCTTTAATACTCATTAGGGTTACTTCATAAATATTTTTATCTCCTACTTTAACAGATAAAACTTCAGCAGCAAGTCTTGCCCCATTACATACTTCACAAGTCTGCTCTATCATAAACTTCTCAAGCCATTCTCTAATCCAACTACTAGATGTTTCCATATAACGTCTCTCAAGATTATTGATTATTCCTTCATAATAATCAGTTTGGTTAGTAACATTACCACTTTTAGAAGCAAAATGAAAATTAATTAATTCATCACTTCCATAAAGAATTAAGTCTTTCTCTCTTTCCGTTAATTTCTTAAAAGGTTTAGTAAGACTTATTTTATAATGCTTACACAAACATTCTAATTTCTTAAAATAGATATTATCAGTATCATCACCAAGAGTAACAATCGCTCCATCTTTTAAAGATTTATTCTTATCAGGAATAACTAAATCAGGATCTATTTTTAATTTAATACCAAGTCCCTTACACTCATGACATGCTCCATAAGGTGCATTAAAACTAAATAGACGAGGTTCAAGTTCAGGTAAAGAAAAATCACAATAAGGACAAGCAAAGTCTTCTGAGTAAACAACTTCTCCACTTCCAAGAAAATCAACAACTACTTTACCCTTACTAAGTTTAGTTGCAACTTCTAAAGATTCAAAAAGCCTACTTCTGATACCATCTTTTAAGACAATTCTATCTACAATTACTTCAATATTAGATTTCTTATTTTTCTCTAAAGTAATCTCTTCTGTTAAATCATGCATCTCTCCATTTACTCTAACTCTAACAAAACCTTGTTTTCTTAAGTCATCAAGTAAATCTTTATGAGTACCTTTCTCTCCATGAACAACAGGAGCCATTATAACAAGTCTAGTACCTTCCTCATGTTCCAATATTTTATTAGTCATCTCTTCAATACTCTGGCTAGTTATAGGAATATTATGATTAGGACAATATGGAACCCCAACTCTTGCAAATAAAAGACGTAAGTAATCATATATTTCAGTAACAGTACCAACAGTACTACGAGGATTCTTACTAGTAGTCTTCTGATCAATACTAATTGCAGGACTTAGACCTTCTATAGAATCTACATCAGGCTTTTCAGTCCCACCTAAAAACTGTCTAGCATAAGCAGAAAGACTCTCTACATATCTTCTTTGCCCTTCTGCATAAATCGTATCAAAAGCAAGAGAAGATTTACCACTACCACTAACACCAGTCATTACAATTAATTTATTCTTAGGTAATTCTATTGAAACATTCTTTAAATTATTTTCTCTAGCACCTTTAACTATTATTTTATCCACAATTACCACTTCCTTAAAACGCTATTTATTATAATACAAAACAATACATTTTTCTACTACCAAAATATACCATAAGTATAACAATTAGTCAAACAAATTTTCTATGTTTATAAAATAATAAAAGTATAGACCAATATTTAATCTATACTTCTATTTAGCACCTAACAAGAATGCTATTATAGGTATCAATAAACTACTAGCAATTACAACAAAAGCTAAAGCATAATTAGTAACAAAAGCTGCTATATTATCTTTATTCTCCTCACCAGGTAATTTCATAGGAACTATCTTTTCATCATCATTACCATAATGTCCTGTACTCTTAACATAACTTCTTCCCTTACTAGAACCGCCTTCTTCTAGAAGAGCCTTATTAAGTTTAGTAATCTCTTGTTTATTTTTAATCTCTATATAATCACATAAATAAGTATGTCCTCCATTAACTACTATCATTTGATAATAATTAACTAAGTTCTCAGGTATAAATATTTTAAATTGTGAATAGTTTTCTTTCAAAAACTCTGGCTTTAAATGTTCCAAAGTCTCTGACAAAATACCTATCTCTAAGAAAGCTAAGTTATATATATTATTATTTATTTTATTAGTAATATCATCATCCATTACATCAATACTTTTAAAGTTAACATAATCTTCATTATTATTAGTAACACCTACTACTATATTTTTAGGATTAAAATTAATAACGTAATACCCTTTACCATGAATATATTTCATCGTAGAATCCATTACATAAAAAAGACGTGTATATTCATCATTATTATGATAAGTTTTAGTATACTCATCTAATGTCTCTTCAAAAGGAAATCTAATTATCTCTCCCATAGGCATCACTGCTTTCTATTCTTTATACTATATATTTTAAAGCATTTTAAGAGTAATTACAAGTACGTTTATATTCAAGAATCTTCTCTTTCGCTCTAGTTGTCTTAACAGAATCTAACCAATAATCTTCAGGCCCTCCTCCCATTACAAAAGAAACTCTATCATTATTTTTTAATTCATAATCAAGTGGTACTTCTATTCCATTAACAATCGCTCTACTAAGATTATAACCAGTACTGTCGCCTTTTAAAAATGCTAAATCTATAGGAGTAGAACCTAAAGGTAATTCAATAGTTCTATTATTTTTAGTTCTAACATAGACATGTTCATTAGCAAATAACTCTTTTTTAACTTTATCCACATATAAATCATTTCTTTCAAAATATTCACTAAGAAAGTTAAGATCTTTACAAAACTGTAAATTTTCTCTTATCTCATCTTGTACTTCACTAAATGGCTTATTCTTTGAATATATATAATATGGTAGCCCGTAAGTATCTATCATATCCATAAAATTAGTCCTAATCTGCGCTTGCACTAAACAATTATTAACGGAAAAAACAGCATGTAAAGACTGATACAAATTAGTTTTAGGTACTGCAATAAAATCTTTAATTATTGATTTAGCAGGAACATATTCTTTATTTATAACACCCAAAGCTTTATAACAATCTAAATAATCTTCAGTTATTATTTTAACAGCAAATAAATCATGTACTGCATCAAGAGTTACAATATTTGTATTACTATGATTAAGCTTTCTATTAAGTTTATTTAACTTTTTATAAGTACTATAAACTTCTTTTATTCTTAACTTAACAACACCTTTAATATTATTATCTCTTAAAGTCTTTTCTATATTAAAAACAACTCTATCTAATGTATCTTTATTTACATCAAAATACTCATTTATTTTTCTTGAAGTATCTTCATAATCTAAAGGATTCAACACTTTAAAAGATAAATCTTCTAATTTCTTTTTCACTTCATAAATACCAGTACGATATGCTAAAGGAACATACAAATCTATTGTCTCAAGTGCATTCTCTTTTTGTTTAAATTCACTCTTAAAACCAATTGTCATCATATTATGAAGTCTATCTGCACACTTAATATGAATATCCCTAATATCATCATTAATCGCTCTTAATATCTTAGCAGTATTCGCTTCTACTTTTTCACTCTTACTAGAAAAGTTAAGTCCTTTTAATTTACTAACCCCATCAACAAGCCTTGCAACACCACTTCCAAATATAGACTCTATCTCACCTAAAGTAATATCAGTATCTTCAACAGTATCATGTAAAAGACCTGCTACAATTGTTTCTGTATCATTATAAGTAGAAGCAAGAATATAAGCTACATATAAAGGATGACTTATATAAGGCTCTCCACTCTGTCTAAACTGCCCTTCATGAAGCTTAGAAGCTAGCAAGTAGGCTCTTCTAATAACTTCTTCTCCTCCTATATTATTTTCTCTTACTTTAGCAAGTACATCCTCAATAGTTATCAAAATACCACTCCTCTCTAAAATAATTTACAAAAAAATGACTTACCAAAAAAGCCATTTTTATTAATCATTAAATATATCTAAAAAACCTCTCATAATACCACTACCTCTTCCAAAGATTAGAAAGATAATAACAAAGAAAAGTAATATTTGTCAACAACTAATTTTAATTTTTTCCCTCATCGCTTTAATAACTCTGCTAATATGAGAAGAACTAACTTCTAAAAGTTCTTCTATTTCAAAATATTTAAAATTATTAAGTCTCAAAGTAATAATAGCAGAATCTAATTGACTTAAATTATCTAAATAGTCATCTAATTTATTATATATATCTAAATTATCTATAGAATCATATGGATCTACTGCCCTAGAATCTCTAACTTCAAAATCTAACTCTTGATATTTTAAAAGAGGTCTATTCTTAAGAGTAAGAATACTTCTATACATAAAATTAAAACTAGACGTTAAACATACTAAAAGAAAAGAATAAAACAAAGTTCCTTTATTAGCATCAAACTTCTTAATAGCATGATTAAAAGCAATGATACCTTCTTCATAAAAGTCATCAAGAGTAAATCCTTCACAATGATTAGCTTTTAAATAATTATAATACTCTAAAGCTTTACTATAAATAATAGGCTTATATTTCTTAAGCATAATATCATAAGCCACTTCATCATTATCGTAAATTAAGTCTAATAGTTCATAATCATTATACTTCATAAATCCTACTTTCTACTTCGGACTACCTCATATATCAATATCCCTGCTGCAACAGAAGCATTTAAACTATCTATTTTAGGACTAATTGGAATAGTAATTAGAAAGTCACAAGATTCTTTAACAAGTTTACTCATACCTTTCTCTTCATTACCAATGATAAGACAAACTTTTCCATTATAGTCTACCTCTCTATAGTCTTCCCCACTCATAACTGTACCATATATCCAAAAGCCATTATCTTTAAGTATTTTAATAGTATTATTAAGATTAGTAACCAAGACTATATCAATATCAAATACTGCTCCTACACTAGTTTTAACAACAGTAGAGTTTACAAGTACCTGTCTATCATTAGGAATAATAATTGCATTAAACCCGGCAGCGACAGCTGTCCTAATAATAGCACCAAAGTTATGAGGATCAAGAATATGATCTAAGATAAGGATTTTATCATCTTCTCTATTTAATATTTTATTTAAAGGAGTATATTGGTAGTCCTCCATATCGATGATTATACCTTGGTGATTATCCTTAGTCAAATTATCAATTTTCGATTTTTGAACCAATTTTATCTTAGATTTTGGAAATTCCCCTAGCAAATTTTTAATTTTCAAGTAATATTTCTCCTCAATTTTCAATTTTCTAACTTTTTTTAAAAGTTTTTCATCACTAAATATTCTTTCGGCTACATTTCTTCCATATACTAACATAATTCCTCCACTATATAATTCATAACTTCATCTATTCTATCCATTCTATTACTAAGTTTCAAATACCCAATTAGTGCTTCTATTGCAGTCGCTTTTTTATATTCTATCACACTACATCCTTTAGGATTAGCATGACTCTTAGCATTTCTAGCTCGCTTAATAACACTAATCTCTTCTTCATTAAAGAAATCACTATCTAACATTTTATCTAAAAAATAAGCTTGTCTTTTAGCACTGACATAATTAATAGACTCTTTCTGCAAATCATTAACTTTCCCTATTTTTTTGCGGGTTAAATACATTCTAATATACTCCTCATAAACAGCATCACCAAGATAAGCCAGTACTAAAGAATTAACACATCTAATATCCATAAACACTCTCCTAAAGAAAAAAGACTATAAAGTCTAATCTCTATCATTACCCATAACAACTAAAACTAGTCTTAATAATTCTAATAATGTTGATATTAAAGAAGCGACATAAGTCATAGCAGCTGCCATTAACATAGAACTAGCCATAGACTTTTCACTTGCTTCAACTACTTTTAATTTACTAAGAAACATTTTACCTCGCCTAGAAGCATTAAACTCAACAGGTAAAGTAATAAGTTGAAACAAAAGGATTGCCACTAACAAGAATATACCAATCCAAGCAAGGTTCATTGCTCCAAAGATAAGACCAATTAAAACAGCTAAATAACCAAACTTAGAACTAAAATTAACAATAGGTACTAAGAAAGATCTAAATTTCAAAAAGAAGTAGCCTTCCTTATCTTGAACAGCATGTCCACATTCATGAGCAGCCACACTAACACTTGCAATAGAGTCACCATTGTATATATCAGTAGAAAGTCTAACAACTTTAGCTCTTGGATCATAATGGTCAGTTAAATATCCTCTAGTCTCTACAACATAAATATTATCTAATCCATTATCTTTTAATATTTCTCTAGCAACTTCTGCACCTGTCATACCACTTTTAACTTTAACTTTCTTATATTTACTATATCTTGTTCTTAAATAAATATCTGCAACAAGAGTTATAAGAAAAGCAATTATAACAAGTCCATATCCAAAATACATATAATAAAACATTTAAAACCTCCTATATTTTCTCAATAGTAGTACCATCTCTACTATCTATTAATCTAAAACCAATACTTTCTAAATAATCACGAATCCTATCAGCTTCATTATAATCTTTATTTTGTTTAGCAACATTTCTCTTTTCTATTAAACTTTTTATCTCATCATCAATATCTATTATATCATCTTTTAACAAATCTAAACTTAAAACTTTATCAAATTCCATAACTAACTGTTTCTTAGTCTTATCACTAGTATCAAGTTTCAACACTTCATAAAGTACTGTTAAAGCCATCGCTGTATTCATATCATCAGACAAAGCTTCTTTAAATTTATCTAGATAAGTATTAATTATTCCCTCATCAAGTTCACCTTCATCTTTAAGTAGAGATACTCTATTCTTAAGTTTCTTATAAGCATTTTCTGCTTGTCCTAAAGCTTCATAAGTAAAAAGTAAAGGTTTACGATAATGAGACTCTAAGCACATATAACGATAACTTAAAGGATTAAAGTCAGCATCTTCTAAAGTACTAACAGTAAGTATATCTCCTTTAGATTTACTCATCTTACCACTTTTATCATTTAAATGTTCTCCATGTACCCAATAATTACACCATTTATGACCTAAATAAGCCTCACTCTGAGCGATTTCATTAGTATGATGTGGAAAGATATTATCAACACCACCACAGTGAATATCAAGATATTCTCCTAAATTTTTAATAGCAATTGAGGAACACTCTATATGCCAACCAGGATAACCCACACCAAAAGGACTATCCCATTTTAACTCTTGAGAATCAAACTTAGACTTAGTAAACCATAAAACAAAGTCAGCTTGATTTTTCTTATTGCTATCAAACTCCACACCTTCACGAACACCCACTACCATATCATCAATCTTATGATTAGTTAAAATATAGTAATCACTAAGTTTAGATGTATCAAAATAAACATTACCACCTGCTTTATAAGCATAACCTTCATCAAGTAGTTTTTCTATCATCCTTATATAAGAATCTATATTACTAGTAGCAGGACTAACGATACTAGGCCACTTAATATTAAGTTTCTCTGTATCTTTTTTAAACTCATCAGTATAAAACTCAGCGATATCTAATACTGATTTATGTTCTCTTTTCGCACTTTTAAGCATTTTATCATCACCACTATCAGAATCACTTGACAAATGCCCAACATCAGTAATATTCATACAACGCTTAACATTATAACCTAACATATTTAAAGTTTTTTCTAACACGTCTTCCATTATATAAGTCCTTAAATTACCAATATGAGCATAATGATAAACAGTAGGACCACAAGTATACATTTTAACTTCATT
>CALVUY010000025.1 GCA_944363705.1 uncultured Bacilli bacterium
TAGTAATATGGTTTTACGTTGTAAAGCTATTAAAACTCCTGAAATACCTCTTGAAGGCTTTGTAGATGTTGATACTTTTAAATTATATTTAAGTGATGTAGGCATACTTAATAATATTTTAAAATTAAATATAGAAGATATTTTAAGTGATAATATATCACTATATAAAGGTGTAATAGCAGAAAACTTTGTTGCTAATCAACTAGTATGTAATGGATTTGATTTGTATTATTATAGAAGTAATAATACAAGTAAAGTTGATTTTCTATTATATACAAAAGATGGAATTATACCAGTAGAAGTAAAGGCAGGAAATGCTACTCAATCTAAAAGTTTAAAATTATATATAAAAAAATTTAAACCAAAATATGCAATTAGAATAAGTACTAAAGATTTTGGATATGATCCTAAAACTAATATTAAATCTATACCTTTATATGCAACATTTTTAATAAAAGGCGATGATTAAATGAACTATAATTTAGAATGTGAAAAGATATTAGATAGAATTGATTTAAATAATAAACCAACATTATTATTACATACTTGTTGTGCCCCATGCTCATCATCAGTCTTAGAAAAAATATCTAAATACTTTGATATTACAATTCTCTTTTATAATCCTAATATTACTGATTATAAAGAATATCTTAAAAGAAAAGATGAACTAGAGAAGTTCATCGAATTAGTAGGTTATGATATTAAATTATTAGATTGTAATTATGATAAAGAGAAGTTTTTAGATATATCTCGTGGTCTAGAAAACTTAAAAGAAGGGGACATTAGATGTTATAAGTGTTATAACTTAAGATTAGAAGAGACTGCAAGAATTGCTAAAGAATATAACTTTGATTACTTTACAACAACTCTATCTATTAGCCCTTATAAGAATAGTAAATGGTTAAATGAAATAGGGGAAGAGTTATCTAAAAAGTATAATATTAATTATTTATATGCTGACTTTAAAAAGAAGAATGGTTATAAAAGAAGTATAGAATTATCTCATATCTATAATTTATATAGACAAGACTATTGTGGATGTGTTTATTCTAAAGTAGAACGACTTAAACACCTTCAAGATCAAAAGCAGGTATAAATGATTCACTACAAGTACCACCTTCTTGCATATAAGCATTTTTAATACCTAAATCTATTGCATACTCTATTACATCATTATATTCATCTTCACTAATAGTTTTATTTAAGAAAGGATAATCTTTAATATAATTAACTGGTGTATACTGATTCATAATACTAAGATAGATATTATCTTGGTATTTTTTATATAAATAATTTATTATCTTTTTAGTATCATCACTCTTAGTAGGTAAGACTAAACATCTAACAATAATACCTTTAGTCATTAGACCATTATCATTAAATTTATTTTTACCAGTTTGTCTATACATTTCATCAAGTACTTTTGATGTTACTTCAAAATAATTAGAACATTTTGATAAATCTTTACCTAAATTATTATCAAAATATTTAAAATCTGTTAGATAAATATCAATATATCCCTCTAATAGTTTTAATGTTTCTACATTCTCATAACCACTAGTATTATAAACAATAGGAATAGATAATCCTTTGCTTTTAGCTAGTTTAATCGCTTCTATGATACTAGGAACATAATGAGTAGGAGTAACTAGATTAATATTGTTAGCACCTCTTTCTTCTAATTCTAACATCATATTTGCAAGTCTTTCTATAGATACTTCTTTTCCAAATCCATCAGTAGAAATCTCTTTATTCTGACAATAACAACACTTTAAATTACAATTACTAAAAAAGATAGTACCACTACCATTAGTACCAGATATAGATGGTTCTTCAAAATAGTGTAGGGCACTTCTTGCAACTTTAACTTTATCAGTCGCTTTACAATACCCTAAAGTTTTAGACCTATCTATTAAACAATTTCTAGGACACAAATTACATTTTTTATATACATCTATCATAGTTATTACCTACCTCTTTATAGAATAAAAATTTCACAACTCTATAAGAATTGTGAAAGGAAATTTAAGAAAGATTTCTTAATTTCATCATTGATAATAATTATTATACACTTAATTATTTTTAGAGGTAACACCCGACGCAGAACTAAGTATTCCTCATTTTTATATGTAAAAGAAATTTACATATTCATAGTATCATAAATATTAACTTTTGTCAAAAATCAATATTATCTTTAAAGGAAACAAGGAATTAATTTGTTTTTTTTCTGATATTGATAAAATAAATGATGCTTGAAGAACTTGGTAAATAATGTCAAGTTATTTATACAAAAATGAACGATTGTTGAACGATTGAACGATTATTGAACGATTTTTCTTACAAAATTAAAAAAGTATTGTATAATGTATATAAGGACGGTGATAAAGATGCAAGAAAATGAAAATATAGAATTTAAAGAACTATATACAGAAAATATATATAAAGAAATAGTTGCTTTCCTAAATTCTGGTAGTGGAACTATATATATTGGTTATAATGATAATGGAGAATTAATTGGTTTAGAAAATGTTAAGGAAACAGAAGAAAAAATATCAAATGGTATTAGAGGAAAAATAGTACCTGATTGTTCAGTTTTTGTATCTATAAATAACGCTACTTTAGATAATAAAGACTATATTATAATAAACGTAAGTAAAGGTGTTAATATATATTCATTAAAAGATAAAGGTATTATTAAAGGAACTTATATAAGAAATGGTTCTTGTTCAATGCCTGCTACAGAAGAGACAGTTAAACAAATGATTATTAAAAATAGTAATATAACATTTGAAACCTCAGTTGCAAATAATCAGAATTTAACTTTTAATTATATTCGTGAAGCTTTTATGGGAATAAATATAGATATTAATAATAAAAATATTATGAAAAATTTATTTATGGTTGATAATAATGGTAATTATACAAACTTAGCTTTATTATTGTCTGATCAATGTCCTTATACAGTTAAAGTTGCAACATATCAATCAGTTAACAAAACTAACTTCTTAGATAGAAAAGAATTTGGAGGCTCGCTTTTAGAAGTATATGACAAGACTTTATCTTATTTAAAAATTAATTCTGCAACATATGGACTAATAGATAGTAGTATAAGAGAAGATATAGAGGAATATCCTGAATTTATTTTACGAGAGATTATACTTAATTCTTTAATACATCGTGATTACTCAGTGTTAACTTCCAATATTATTAATATATATAAAGATGATAGTATTGAATTTATTAGTTATGGTTCATTATATGGAAATATTACAATAGAAGATGTACTAGCAGGATTATCTACTTCAAGAAATCCTCATTTACAATCAATATTTATGCGATTAAAACGTGTAGAAGCGATTGGTAGTGGACTTAGAAGAGTTAATTCTTATTATAAAAGTAAAAATTTGGATTTTCTTGTAAAAGCATTACCTTCTTCATTTGTAGTGAGACTTCCAAGAATTGCTATTGATAAAATACCTGCAAAAGATGATTATAAAATAATAATTGATTATCTTGATAAAAATGGTGAAATAACAAGAAAGCAAGCAGAAAGACTACTAAATAAAGAAAAAACTACAACTTCTAATGTTCTTAGCAAAATGATAAGTGATAAAATAATTAAAAAGATAGGCAAAGGACCTAATACTAAATATATTAAAATATGATGAAAGAACTTGATAAATAATATCAAGTAGAGTATATTTTAAAATCTATATAACATAAGGTATAATGAATAAAGAAAGAAGGTTTTTTATGAAATATTATTGTATTGGAATAAAAGGAACAGGTATGAGTACTCTTGCTCAGATGTTATATGATATGGGTAATGAGGTAACTGGTTATGATGATGCGAAAGATTATAAATTTACCCAGAAAGGTTTAGAAAATAGAGGGATAAAGATATTTTATGATGGAAATCATTCTATAGATAAAGATACTATTGTAACTGCATCACGTGCTTTTAGTGATGATCATCCTGAGATTAAAAGAATAAAAGAACTAGGACTTACATTTAAACCATATAATGAAGTAGTTGGTAGTATTACTAAAGAATTTAATACTATTTCTGTTAGTGGTACTCATGGTAAAACAACAACAACATCTCTTTTAAAACATTTATTTACTGATACTATAGGCTGTAATTACTTTATAGGAGATGGAACAGGTCATATTGATATGAAAAAAAAACTATTAGTAATAGAATCAGATGAATTTAATCGTCATTTTCTTTCATATCATCCTAAAACTGCTATCATTACTTGTATTGAACTTGAACATACAGAAATTTATAATTCTATAGAAGATACTATTAAAACTTTTGAAGAGTTTGCAAATAAAGCTGAAACTGTTATTGCAAATGGTGATGATAAAAATATTAGAAAGATTAATTTTAATAATAAAGTAATATTCTATGGTGAAAATAAATCTAATGATTATATTATTAAAGATATTAGATTAGAGACTACTGGCTCAACTTTTACTTTATATAAAAAAGATGAATTAATTGATACCTTTACTGTTCCTTTATATGGACATCATATGGTTATGAATACAGTAGCTTCAATAATTTGTGCTTTAGATGAAGGGGTTAGTAAAGAAAAGATTAAAGAACTTTTAGTTAGTTTTAAAAATGCTAATAGACGTTTTGCAGAAACTATAGTAGGAGATACTATCATAGTAGATGATTATGCTCATCATCCAACAGAGGTTAAAGTTACACTTGAAGCGGTTAGACAAAAATATCCTGATAAGAAGTTAACAGTTGTTTTTCGTCCTAATACTTATTCTAGAACATCACGTTTTAAAAATGAATTTGCTGAAGCTTTAAGTGTAGCAGATAAAGTGTATTTAACACCTATTAAATGTGATAGGGAAAATCCAAATGACTATCCTAAAATTAAATCAGAAGATATAATAGAACTTATACCAGGTAGTGAATTAATAGATGATGATACTGTTAGTAAAGTAGTAAAAGATAAAGATGGAGTAGTTGCTTTTATGGGATGTGCAACGGTATCTCACTTGATTGAAAATTTTACAAAAGCATTAGAAAATATTGAATAAATTAAAATAACTGTGATATACTATAATTGTCTAAAGAAATTGATGCGGATGACTTAGTATAAAACCGACTAAAGAGACGATAAGGGAGTATTGATGATTGTCATGTTCGTGTTGAAGACCTTTCCACTGGTTAGGGATCCTAAGAACTGACTATATACACCCACCTGTACATAAGTATAGGTTTTATCGTAGATCCAAAACGTTTCTTTGGACTTTTTTTATTGCAATTTTTTAGAAAATGGTGTATAATATAAGAACCTTTAAGGGGGGAGGATATAAATGCCTAAAAAAACAGATAAAATTGTTGATGTAGAATTAATTGATAAAGAAAAAACTTTAGATACACAATTATTAAAAAATATAATTAAGTTACAAACAGAAAGAAATTTACCTGCTATTAATTATGTTAAGACACTTGAATTAATAAGAGATATTGTTATTCTCTTACGTGATAATGAAAAACCATTACCAGATGAATTTTACAGACATTATGATTTAGTATTAAGTGAAATAGAACCTGCTATAGATGATTTAACACTAGATTCTTTAAGTCTAGTAATAGAACAGTATAAAGATATTGTAGAAATTAATAGAGGACATAATTTTAGTAAACATTACCAACTTAAGAATAATATAAAATCAAGACATAAAGAATTTCAAAAGGTAATAACAAGTCATAAATAAAAGGGGATGAAGTTATGCAAAAAGAAAAAGTTGATAGCAAAGAAGTTTTATTAAAACATATCGCTAAAATAGATGAGTATTTTAATAATAAAGAACCTATTCCTTATGAAGAAGCTCATAATGTATTATTATTAGTAGGTATGTTATCTAAGATAAAAGAGCAAGAAAGCATATCTAAAGTTTCTAATTTAAAAGTTGGACATAATTGTTATCATACATTACAACGAAGTTATAGAATAATTTCTAAAGAGGCATCTTTTACTCTTAATAATATTACAGATAAGAATCTTGCAATTATTATAGGTCAGTTTGGAATATTACAATACTTAGAACAATATTTAGAAAAAGAAAAAGATATACCATTAAATATATTAATGGAAATGAATGCAAGAACAGTTAAGGGTATAGGTGAAAGTGAAAAAGTATTTAAGAAAATAAATCACATAAGTAGGTAAATTTACTTACTTTTTTATTTTTTTGTTGACTTATGACAACTTGTCACATATAATGGTATAGTGACTGTTAGGAGGGAGTATAATGCCTAGTGATACATTCTTGAGATTAAATGATGAAAAGAAGAAAAAACTA
Organism: uncultured Bacilli bacterium; assembly: GCA_944363705.1. GTDB lineage: Bacteria > Bacillota_I > Bacilli_A > RF39 > UBA660 > Onthousia. The sequence continues at coordinate 6,337 of CALVUY010000025.1, forward strand.
ATAGATGCTAGCTTTAAAGAATTCTCTTTATATAACTTTAATGATGTATCCATTAATAGAATTATTAAAGAAGCTGGTATTTCAAGAGGAAGTTTCTATATGTATTTTGAAGATAAAAAAGATTTATATTTTTATCTTTTAGAACAACATTTAGAAATACTTATTAATAATATGAAAAATGATTTAATAAAAAATAAAGGAGATCTTTTTAAAATGTTTGAAGAGAACATTAAGGAAAGTTATAATTCCTTTAAAAATAATAATATTAACTTCTTTAAGAAATCTTTAGAAAATGTCACTATTATGGAAGAGTCTAAGAAAACCTTTGGTTTTCGTGATAAGAGACTACTAAGAGAACTTATTCCTAACATCAATTTAGAATTACTTAATGATAATGCTAAGAAGCATATTGAAGTAATTTTTGCCATTAATATGCACCTTTTAATGGTAACTTTAATGAAGTTGTTAAAAAGTGATAGTCTTGATGAAGAGATACTTAAAGACTATTATGAACAACTAGATATTTTAAAATATGGGTGTGTTAAGAAGGAGGATTTATGTTAAAGATATTTAGATACTTAAAAGATAATATTTTATCAGTTATTCTAATTATTTTACTACTAATAGTTCAAGCGAACTGTGATTTAACTATACCTCAGTATACTTCTAATATTATTAACGTAGGAGTACAACAAGGTGGTATAGAAGAAGTTAATCCTGAAGTAGTTAGAAAATCTAAGTTAGATGAGATTTTACTTTTTGTAAGTGCTAAAGAAAAAGAAGAGATTTTATCTAATTATGAGTTAGTTACTGAAAAAAGTGATGAACATGACTATGATATCTTAAGTGAAGAGCCAGTTTATGTCATTAAAGATGAAAGTATTTCTAATAGTGACTTAGAGAAGGCTATCCTTGTAGATTATATGTTAACTAGTAAAGAGAAGGAAGCACTTAACATTCAAAATGAAATTAAAAAGGAAATGCCAGAGTCTATGCAAGATATGGCTATAATAGATATCATTAAAATGTTACCTAGTAATGAACTTAATGAAATGAGAAAATCTATTAATGAGCAGTTTTCTGCAATGCCAGATAGTATTATAAGTCAAAGTGCTGTCGCAGCGATAAAATTAGAATATATTGAAGTAGGTATTGATACTGATGCTATTCAAACTAATTACATTATAATTACAGGTCTTAAGATGTTAGGACTATCTCTAATAAGTGTAACTTCAACAATACTAACAGTACTATTAGGAGCTAGAGTTGGTTCTGGTTTATCTAAACGTGTTAGAAAGAAAGAATTTAAGAAAGTCTTAAACTTTGGAACAGCAGAGTATAAAGAAATAGGTATATCATCACTAATTACTAGAAGTACTAATGATATTCAACAAGTACAAATGATGATTATCATGACCTTAAGATTATTTATCTATGCTCCAATAGTTGCATTTGGTGCAGTTGGTAAAGTATTAGAGACAGCCCCATCAATGACTTATATTATTTGGTTAGGAATAGTTTGTGTATTAACATTAATATTTACTTTATTTGCCCTTACTATGCCTAAATTTAAGAAAGTACAAAAACTAATAGATAAATTAAACCAAGTAACAAGAGAAATTATTACAGGTATTCCAGTAATTAGAGCATTCTCTAATCAAAAATATGAAGAAGAAAGATTTAGTGAAGCGAATACTAACTTAAAGAAAACAAATCTATTTGTTAATAGAGTAATGAACTTTATGATGCCAGGTATGATGTTTATTATGAATGGTATTGTTGTTCTAATTATTTGGACTAGTGCTCAAAGAATCGATGAAGGCTTATTACAAGTTGGAGATATGCTAGCATTTATTCAATATTCAATGCAAATAATCATGTCATTCTTAATGATATCAATGTTTTCTATTATGTTACCACGTGCTAATGTTTCTGCTAACCGTATTATGGAAGTATTAGAAACAGATGAATCTATTAAAGATCCTAAAAAACCTAAAACATACAGTAAGAGAATTAAAGGTTTAGTAGAGTTTAAGAATGTTAGTTTTAGATATCCTGATAGTGATGAAGATGTTATTACCGATGTAACATTTACAGCAGAACCTGGAACAACAACAGCTTTTATTGGTTCTACTGGTAGTGGTAAAAGTACTCTTATTAACTTAATACCAAGACTTTATGATGTTACTAAAGGAGAAATATTAGTTGATGGTATTAATGTAAAAGATGTAACCCAAAAAGACTTACACGATAAGATTGGTTATGTTCCTCAAAAAGGAGTATTGTTTAGTGGAACAATAGAATCTAATATTAAATATAGTGATGAAGATATGTCTGATGATAAGATGATAGAAGCAGCACGTATTGCTCAAGCAGAAGAGTTTATCCTTGCTAAAAAAGATGGATATAAGAGTCCTATTAGTCAAGGAGGTACTAATGTATCTGGAGGACAAAAGCAAAGATTATCTATTGCTCGTGCAATCGCTAAAGATCCAGAAATTTACATATTCGACGATAGTTTCTCTGCCCTTGACTTTAAGACTGATTTTGAACTTAGAAAAGCTTTACACGAATATGCTAAAAACTCAACTATCTTTATCGTCGCTCAACGTATTAATACCATACTAAAAGCAGATCAAATTGTAGTACTTGATGAAGGTAAAGTAGTTGGTATTGGAACTCATCACGACTTAGTTAAAAATTGCTCTGTCTATCGTGAAATAGCAGAATCACAATTATCAAAGGAGGAGTTAGAAAATGCCTAGAGGAGGAATGGGAGCAGTAGAGAAAGCTAAGGACTTTAAAGGAACTTTAAAGAAATTACTTAAGTATTTAGGTACATATAAAGTAAGTTTAGCCTTTGTTGTTATCTTTGCTATTAGTAGTGCTGTTTTCTCAATAATTGGCCCTAAAATATCAGGACAAGCCACTACGGAAATATTTAATGGATTATTAGGTAAAGTAATGGGAACTACTAATGGAATTGATTTTTCTAAAGTAGGAACTATTCTTTTAACTTTATTATCTCTATATATAGTCAGTGCAATTTTCTCTTACCTACAAGCTTTTATTATGAGTGGTGTAAACCAAAAAGTTACCTTTAATTTAAGAGAACAAATATCTCATAAAATGCATAAATTACCACTTTCTTATTTTGAAACAAAAACAACAGGAGAAATATTATCAAGAGTTACTAATGATGTTGATACCTTATCACAGAGTTTAGATCAATCAATATCACACTTATTAACTTCTATTACCACTTTAATTGGTGTAGTAGTTATGATGTTAACAATAAGTCCTCTAATGACTTTAGTAACACTAGTAATAGTACCTATTGCCTTATTTATGATGAGTTTTATTATGAAACACTCTCAAAAATACTTTTTAAATCAACAAAAGTATTTAGGTGATATAAATGGTACTATAGAAGAAGCTTATTCTGGTCATACTGTTATTAAACTATTTAATGGTGAAGATAAGACTATAGAAGACTTTAATAAAACTAATGAAAAATTATATAACTCTGCATGGCGTGCGCAATTCTTCTCTGGCATGATGCACCCAATTATGAACTTTATAGGTAACATTGGTTATGTATTAATATCTATTTTAGGAGGATATTTAGTTATAAAGAATAAAATAGAAGTAGGTGATATCTTATCATTTACACAATATATCAGAAACTTTATGAACCCACTCTCACAAATCGCTCAAATTGGTAATATGATTCAATCAATGGTAGCTTCAGCTGAAAGAGTCTTTGAATTCTTAGAAGAGGAAGAAGAAGTTCCTGAAGTTAAGAAAGTAACATATGACTTAGACAAAATGGGTAATACAGTTACTTTTGAAGATGTTAAATTTGGTTATAATAAGAATAAAATTATTATTAATGATTTCAATGCTAAGATGCATAAAGGACAGAAGATTGCTATCGTTGGACCTACAGGAGCAGGTAAGACAACTATTGTAAAACTATTAATGAGATTCTATGATGTTAACTCTGGTTCTATTAAAATAGATGGAGTTGATATAAAAGATATGAAACGCAATGATTTAAGAAGTCTCTTTGGTATGGTTTTACAAGATACTTGGCTATATAGTGATACTATTAAAGAAAATATTCGTTATGGTAATTTGAATGCTAATGATGAAGCCGTATATGATGCAGCGATAGCATCTCATGTTGATCACTTTATTAGAACAATGCCAGAAGGATATGATATGGTTCTAAATGAGGAAAGTGATAACGTATCAGCAGGTCAAAAACAATTATTAACAATCGCAAGAGTTATTCTAAAAGATCCAAAAATATTAATTTTGGATGAAGCGACTAGTAGTGTTGATACCAGAATGGAACAGTTAATTCAAGAAGCGATGGATAATTTAATGGAAGGAAGAACAAGCTTTGTTATCGCTCATAGATTATCTACTATCAAAAATGCTAACCTTATCTTAGTAATGAAGGATGGAGATATAGTAGAACAAGGAACACATGATGAATTACTTAAGAAAAATGGTTTCTATGCAGAACTTTATAATTCACAATTTGAAAGTGTTGCAGAATAGATGGTAAACTCCATCTATTTTTTGTTTATAAGATTATCAAAAAAGTTATTAGTTCAGTAGAAACAATCAACAATTATAAAAAAGAAATTGTAAAAGTGCTATCTATATGCTTTTTTTCTCTTTTACTTGAACTTACTTAAAAAAAATGCTAAACTAATTTTAGTAATTGTAGTGAGGTGATAATATGGATGATAAAACAAGATTATTTAAACTAGTTAGTAATGACCAAGCTAAGGTTCATAAAACATTACTTGAAGTATATAATTCTCTAAAAGAAAGAGGTTATAATCCAATAGACCAAATAGTAGGTTACTTAATAAGTGGTGACTTAGGCTATATTTCAAGTTATCAAGATGCTAGAAGTAAGATAAAAACAATTGATAGAAGCAAGATAGTTGAAGTTCTACTTACTAGTATGTTAAATAAATAATGAGATATTTAGGTCTAGATTTAGGTACTAAAACTATTGGCCTTGCTATTAGTGATAAAACAGGGTTAATTGCATCTTCTTATAAAGTTTTACATCATGATAATAGTCCTAAAGACTGTTTAGATGAATTAAAATCTATTATAGAAACACTTGATGTTGAAGCCCTTGTTTTAGGACTACCTAAGAATATGAATAATACCTTAGGAGAAAGAGCAGAAGCTACTCTTGAATTTAAAGAGTTTTTAGAATCTAATATAGATGTTCCTATCTATTTAGAAGATGAAAGACTAACTACTAAGAGTGCTGAAGCTCTTCTAATAAAAGGAGATACTAGTAGAAAAAAACGTAAAAAAGTTATAGATAAAGTAGCTGCTACAATTATATTACAATCATTTTTAGATAAGAGGAGAAAATAATATGGATGGAAAAAATCAATTTAAATTAAAAGATGAATATGGTAAAGAAACAGTATATGATGTTTTGTTTACATTTGATAATGAAGAGACTAATAAAAGTTATATAGTATATACAGATAATAGTGTAGATGATAAAGGAAATGTTCAAGTTTATGCTAGTGTATATTATCCAGGAACTGATTCTACTAAATTAGATCCTATTGAAACTGATAAAGAATGGCAGGTAATTGAAAAGATACTTGAAACTATTCAGGAGGAAGTTAAAGCTCAAGTAAATAGTGATAGTGATACAGGTAATACTGAAAGTAGTGCATTTTAAGAATTAAAGGGGATTGGCAGTATGAAGAAAACACGTATATTGGCCCTGATACTTGCTTTTATTGGCTTTTTATTAATTATATTATTTGCATATTATCAGTATAATATAGGTCCAGTTGATAGTAGTAGTAATGCTGATATTGAAGTTGTTATACCTGAAGGTATGTCTACTGATAATATTGCAAAGACTTTAAAAGATAAAAATTTGATTAGAAGTGAATTGTTCTTTAAGATTTATCTAAGGCTAAATAATATAGGCAGTCTTAAAGCTTCTACTTATCTTTTAACTAAAAGCATGACTTTGGAGGAAATTGCATCTACTTTAGAAAAAGGTAGTGCTAATCAAGATGTTATTAGATTGACTTTTAAAGAAGGAGAAACTATTAGTGATTATGCAAAATTAATTGCTGATAATACTAATATTACTAGTGAAGAATTCATTAATACTTCAAGAGATATATCTTTACTTAATTCTTTAATAGATGATTATTGGTTTTTAACTGATAGTATTTTAAATGAAGAAATTTATTATCCATTGGAAGGATATTTATTTCCAGATACTTATGAATTTGCTAAAGATAATTTAACTAGTGAAGAGATTATTAGAACTCTTCTGGATGAAGAAGAAGAGAAATTATCTTCTTACAAAGAAAAGTTAGAAAATATTGATATTCATAGTATTATAACATTAGCTAGTATTACTGAACTTGAGGGTGTTAAAGACGAAGATAGAAAAATGATTATAAGTGTATTTAATAATAGATTAGAGCAAGGAATGAATTTAGGGAGCGATGTTACGACTTATTATGCTTTTAATGAAGAGATGGACTCTGATTTGACTAGTGAAATGTTTAATACTTATAATCCATATAATACAAGAAGTAGTGAAATGGCTGGTAGATTACCTGTTGGACCTATATGTAATCCATCTTTATCTAGTATAGATGCAGCGATTAATCCATCTACTAGTGATTATCTATATTTTGTTGCTGATAAAAATAGAAATGTGTATTTTACTAGGAATGCTAGTGAACATGAAGAAAAAGTACAGGAATTAAAAGAGAATGGTGATTGGATATGGTAAATAATAAATATGCATTGATTAAAGAAATAAAAGAATATGCAATAGATAATAAAATACCTATTATGAGGCAAGATGGAATTGATTTTTTAACAACTTTTATTATTAAACACCAAGTAAAAAACGTTTTAGAAATAGGATCTGCAATTGGATATTCTGCTATTATGATGAGTTTGTGTAGTCCTAATTTAAAAGTTACAACTATTGAAAGAGATGAGGAAAGATATTTAGAAGCAGTTAAAAATATAAAAAAACTTAAACTTGAAGATAGGATTACTTTAATATTTAATGATGCTTTAAAGACAAGGTTAGAAGGTAAATATGATTTGGTTTTTATAGATGCTGCAAAAGCTCAAAATATTAAATTCTTTGAATTATTTGAAAGAAATTTAACAGATGGTGGATTCATTATTACTGATAATATGTATTTTCATGGACTCGTTCATAAAAATGAAAAAGAGATAAAAAGTAGAAATGTAAGAGGAATTGTAAGAAAAATTAAAGATTATATTACTTTTCTTAAAAATAATGATAATTATAATACAACAATCTATGATGTCGGTGATGGTATTGCTGTAAGTGAAAAAAAAGCCAGGGGAGGTAGTTAATATGTTTATATTAGCAACAGCTGATGCATGTAGTGATTATGCACTAGCTAATATTTTATCTTTAACACAGACAGCTTTTAATATTATTTGTGTAGTTGTTCCAATAATTTTGATTATTAGTTTAATTTTAACTATTTTTAAAGTTATTACTGATCCAGATCAAAAACACTTTATAAGAAAATTAATATCTCAGATAGCTGCTGCAATTATAATTTTCTTTTTGCCAACTTTAATTAATTTAATTATGGCTTGGGTACCATCTTCTGATGGATTTGATATTGCAGATTGTTGGCAAGCAGCAAGAGAGGCAAATAGTGAGATTACAGTTTTACCAGAGGAATAGGTATATTGATATAAAGAAAGTGATTTAATGCTTTCTTTTTCTGTTAAAAAAAATTATAATACTATCGAGGAGTTGATAAATGTGAATGTACTTGTAACAGGTAGTAGTAGAGGACTTGGTAAGTCTATTATATTAGAATATGCTAAGAATGGTTATGATGTAGTTATTAATTATAATAATAGTAAAGAAGAAGCTTTTGAGTTAAAGAGTTATGTAGAATCTAATTATAAAGTAAAAGCTTTAGTAATTAAATGTGATATATCTAAAGAAGAAGAGATTGATTCTATGATTGAAGAAATTTATAAAGAGTTTGGTCATCTTGATATTTTGGTTAATAATGCTTCAATTGACTTAGATCAAGACTTTACTCTAAAGACTAAAGAAGACTTTATGAAAACATTAGAAGTTAATCTTGTAGGAACTTATCTATTATCTAAAAAAATAGGACTTAAAATGTTAGAAAGAAAGACTGGTAATATTATTAATATTTCATCTAATAATGGACTTGATACACCATATCCAGAGTCTATTGATTATGATGCTTCTAAAGCAGGAGTTATTTCTTTAACTCATAACCTTGCTAATTATTTCGCTCCTTATATTAGAGTAAATACTATTTGCCCTGGTTGGATTAATACTGATATGTCTAAAAAAATAAGTAATGAATTTAAAGAAGAAGAACTTAAGAAAATACTACTAGGTCGTTTTGCAGAGAAGGAAGAAATTGCAAATCTTGCCTATTTTCTTGGAACTGATAAAGCTAGTTATATAAATGATTCTATTATTAGAATAGATGGAGGTGTTAGAAGATGAGTGAAGAATTAATTAAAAAAATAGATTTAAAGATTAAAGATGAACTAAGTAAGATAGATGAATTAGAAAGAATAAATAGTGAGAAAGTAATGAATGCCTTTATAAAGGAAAAAGTCGCTGAGACTGATTTTAATTCTACAACAGGTTATGGTTATAATGATGTAGGTAGAGATAAATTAGAAAGAATATATTCTGATATCTTTAAAAGTGAAGATGCCCTTGTTCGTAATCAGTTTATCTCAGGTTCCCATGCCTTAACTGTCGCTTTCTTTGCTTTACTTCGTCCTGGAGATACTCTTTTAAGTATTACAGGTAAACCTTATGATACTATGGATGAAGTTATAGGACTTGTAGATAATCCTTCATCACTAAAAAGCTTTGGTATTAATTATAAGCAAGTAGATTTAGTTAATAATGGCTTTGACTATGATAAGATTAAAGAAGTTATTACAACTAATAAAATTAAAGTAATAGAAATACAAAGAAGTAAGGGATATTCTACTAGATGTAGTCTTACTATTGACAAAGTAGAGTCTATTATTAGTTTTATTAAATCTATTGATAAAGATATCATTATTATGGTAGATAACTGTTATTGTGAATTTGTAAGTAGTAGAGAACCTATAGAAGTAGGGGCCGATATTGCTGTTGGCTCACTTATTAAAAACTTAGGTGGTGGTATTGCCCCTAATGGTGCTTACATCGTGGGCAGGAGTGATCTTATTAACGCCTGTGCCGAACGTTTAACTCTACCAGGGGAAGGAAAAGAAGTAGGACCGTCCCTTGGTATTAATAAACAACTATTCCAAGGACTATTTCTTGCACCTAGTGTTGTAGCATCATCCCTAAAAACTGCAATATTCACTTCTGCTTTATTAGAAGAATTAGGTTATAATGTAGAACCTAAATATAATGAGAAAAGAGCTGATATAGTTCAAAATATTATCTTTAATGATGAGAAACTCTTGATTAAATATACTCAGGGTATTCAAATGAATTCTCCAATAGACTCTAACTCAATGCCTATTCCTGATGCTATGCCAGGTTATACTGATAAAGTAATTATGGCTAGTGGTTCATTTACTCAAGGATCATCTATAGAATTATCTTGTGATGGACCATTAAGAGAACCTTATATCGCTTATCAACAAGGATCTTTAACTTATACTTATGGACGTCTTGCAGTTATAAAAGCTGTTTCTAATTTAGAGTCATAAAAGAACATCTTCCTTCATAAAGTGTAATAGTAAAAGGGAGGAAGCAAATGATTAATAAACAAAATTTATGGTTTTTAACTCTTTTTAGTCTTATCTTAGTCCTTAGTGTTTATTATATAACTATGCCTAACGACTTACTTATCGCAAGTTCTTCTACAGAAACTAAAGAAGAGGCAAAAGAAAAAGATAATAATACTGATACTACTGACGAAAATACTATTAGTGAAGTAGATGAAGCTGATAGCTTAACTGCCCTAAGAGTAAGTCTAGATGAAGAACGTGATAAAGAAAAAGAAGAATTAAAGACTACAATGACTAAAGAAGATGCTACTACTGATGAGAAAAATAATGCTTATGAGCAATTAAAATATTTATCAGTAATAGAAGGAGAAGAAGAAAAATTAGAAAAATTAATTAAAGAAAAATATAAGCTTGATAGCTTTGTTAAAGTAGATAATAATACTATTACAGTAGTCGCTGCTAAGAAAAAACATGATGTAACCCTTGCTAATAACATCATGAGAACTATACAAGGAGAGTATGATACTAAAAAAACTATAACAGTTAAATTTGAGGGCAACTAGTTCTTTTATCTACAACAAACATTCCTTTTCTCATAAACTACTATTGAGTACGTCAAGAATTAGGAAAGGGGATAATTATGAGAGGAATATTAACAACAAGAGAAAAAGAAGTCTTTACTCTTTTAGTAAGTGGTCTTTCTACTAAAGAGATTGCATCATCTTTAAATATTAGTGAAAAAACAGTTAGGAATCATATTTCTAATGTTATGCAGAAGCTTGGTGTTAAAGGAAGAGCTAATGCTGTTATAGAACTATTAAAATTAAATGAAATTACTTTATAAAAAGTACTAAAGCAGTACTTTTTTTTATATAATTTATTAGGTGATTTTATGATTCGAAAGAAAGCTTTAAGAAAGATATTTATTACTACTATGAGTCTATTTATTATTATGACCATCTATTTAATACCTTTAACTGAAAAAACACTTGAAACTAATTTAGAATTTGAATATGTTACAGACCTTGCTAATTCATCTATTTACTTATTAGATGATAATAACTACTTAGTAAAGACTAAAGTTTTATTAGATGAAGATACCATAGAAGGTAATATTAAGAATATTATAAATAACTTAACTACTAGTAATAATAGTAAATTTCCTGATAAATTGAGATCTATTATACCTAAGAATACTAAATTAAATAATATTACTATAGAAGATGATTTAGTTACTTTAGACTTTTCTAAAGAACTATTAAATATAGATGAAGAGTTATCTACTAAATTAATAGAGTCTATTGTCTATTCTATAACTGAATTAAATGAGATAAATAGAGTAAATATAACTATAGACTCTAATCCTTTAGAAACTTATCCTAATAGTAGTAAGAAAATAACTATGCCTCTAACTAGAGATATAGGTATTAATAATGAATATGTCTATAATACTTTAGATAATATTACTAAAGTAGTTATATATTATGGAGAAGATATAAATGATGATATCTATTATGTACCAGTTACTAAATATTTAAATAATAATACTAATAGAGATAAGATTGATATAATAGTAGAAGAACTTACTACTAGTTATATTTATGAAGATAACTTAAGAAGTATTTTAAATGAAAATGTAGAGTTAATTGATAAAGAAATAATAGATGAAGATTTATTAATTTTAAACTTTAATAGTGCTTTATTTGATAATAATAGCACTATTAAAGAAGAAGTATTATATACACTAAGTTATTCAGTTTTTTCAAATTATGATGTTAATACAATTAGTTTTAAAGTTGATAATAAAGATATAGAAACTGTAAAAAGAAGCAGTTTAACTTAAAAGTTGCTTGAAAGATGTAATCATTGATGGTATACTTTATTTATAATGTAGGTGAGATGATAATGGATAAAAATAATAAAAAGAGTAAGATAATGTTAATAATTATATTAGTTGCTTTAATTATAATTATAATAGCTTTATCATATGCAGCCTTTAGTTTTAGTAGGATAGGTAGTGAAAATGTTATTACTCTAGGTACATTAGAACTTACTTTAAATGAAGGTAATACTATTAATCTAGAAGATACTTATCCTTTAACAGATAGTGAAGGGCTAGCTTTAAGTGGATATGATTTTACTTTAGAAAATACCGGTACCGCTGCTGTTGATTATGTTATTTATTTAGATAATGTTGCAATAGAATCTCCTGATGTAAAATTAGATGATATGTATTTAAAATATAGTTTTGATAAGAATAATACAATAGGTACAGCAGAGTATTTAGAAGCTTTAGGAGAAGATGGTTCTAGAATATTAGATCAAGGTACATTAAATAGTGGAGAAGAAAATAGTTATGTTCTAAGAGTATGGCCTACAATTGAAGTAGATGGAGACTTTGGAGGTCAAGTTTGGAAAGGTAAGCTTAGAATAACAGGAGATCAAGTTAGATAAAGAAAGAAGGTAAAAGTATGAGAAAATTATGTTTACAATATGTTACTTGGGGGGGGGTGCTTAAATTACCAGAATGGTAGTTTAAACATTACTTTCTTTCATTATGGCTTAAAAGAATAGAGGATAATTCTATTCTTTTTATAGTGTAATAATGAAAGTGAGGTAATTATGAAAAAAATATTATTAGAAACAAGTTTTAGTAAGATATATATGATAGTAATGATTATAATAACACTATTAATATTAGGAGGATACTTTTCATATGCGATGTTTACAGTATCAAAAGAAAAGAGTAATGCTATTAGTATAGTAACAGGTAACTTAGAATATGAATTACTAATAGATGGAGAAGAGAGTAATATTTTAACAGTACCATCTAATACAGTTAAAGATTTTACAATTACATTAAGTAATCCTAATAATATAAAAGCAAGATTTAACTTTTATTATCTGTTAATTTTAAATTTATAATAACCAACAATTTCAAAAATAAAATAACAGATAAAGTATCTAATAAGAAAGCTTATA
>CALVUY010000026.1 GCA_944363705.1 uncultured Bacilli bacterium
ATACATTTACAACTCCTTATATTATAAGGATATCATATTTTTTATTATGTAGTAATTAGTTTCGCAAGAAGTCTATTATATTATAGTATTTTCTTTTTCACGTTTTTATCTCTTAATTCTATTTGTCTTTTAATAGAATAATATAGCACTCCTTTTTGAAGAGGTAGATTTTTTTCTTTGATATCTTTTAAAGCGTTACTAAATTCTCTATTAGTAAAACATAAGCTTTTCGAAGCGCAACTTATTGTACCTCTTTGTTTTAAAACATCAATACTTTTTCTATCAAATCCTCTAGTAATATCATAACTTTTCTTAAGATAACTTGAAATAATAGTTCCATTTTTCACATCTTCAAAATTTAAAACCAATCTAGAAAAAACATTAATATCACAACGAGTATAAGTATAGTAATCATATAAATTAAGTGGTGTTTCAAAATTATTTTTACTTAAATCTACTATTTCATAAATAACTTTATGTGCTAATAGTTTAAATTTATCTACATATTGATTATAAATATTAAGGATATTATCTTTATTATAAGCAAGTTCATATTTTAAGTTTTCATTATCTTTTAAAAGAACTTTTAAAAGATTACTGCTCAACTTATAATAAACGCAAAAAGAACTATACTCTTCGCAATTAGAGCCTGAAAGAATATCTAATATTTGCTCAGGTGTTAAATTTGCCATCCTTTCTAACATATTTCTTTTTATTTTTGCTTCTTTAGATACAGTTTTGCACCTAGTAGAAAGAGAATTTCTTTTTTGATATCTTTCAAATAAAGAATAATAAGCCTTATATAAAACTTCATCATTATTTTTTATGATATTTAAATACACATAAAAATCATCAGAACTACAACCTAATTTTTCTCTTGCTTTATTATAAGAATAACAATTATATTTAATAAAAAGCTTAACAGCAGTTCTAGCAGCACACAAATTTCTATCATGTTCTGGAACAGAATGCTTTTCAAAAATATCTAATTTATCTAATATATCTTGATTATAATTAGCACTCTCTAAATAATTTATAACTATTGTTTTTAGAGAATTTGTAGTTACAGTATATTTATCTTTAAGATATTCTAAATCACAATCATTAAGGATATCATTTATAATAGATGAAGAATTAATTAAAGCATTTCTATAAGAAATACGTTCAACATTTCGATTAAAGGATTTACATTTAATAGTATAATATTTTAAATTAAATAATTTTCCAAAATGCCATTTAAGTATTAAAAGCTCTTCTATAGTATTAGCTTTTTCCATAGCATTTAAAATAGCATCTTTAAATTTATCTTCACTAATATAATCACTAGCTTTACTAGCGAATTCCATAATATTATTCATAATTAATCACCACTCAATAAGTGATACATATTATACTATAAAAAAGAAAGAATAGCAATAAGGGAGTATTGATTAGAATCAAACCACTTTCTTATGTAATTTAACAAGCTTATATAGAAACTTTACAAATATTTCGTCATAGCAGATTCATCTCTTTAACTTATGATTCTTAGTTATTTATTTACTTTACTTTACTTTTAGTATTTTTTAATTCTACCTGTCTTTTAATAGCATAATATAACACTCCGCTTTGTTTTGGCATCTCATTTTCATTAATACTTTCCATCGCTTTAACTAAATCACTTTTTGTAAAGTTAATACTTTCTTTACCAAAACTCATCACTCCTGTTTGTCTTAAAGTAGCAATAGTTCTATCATTAATTTCTTTAAAGTAAGGAGCAAACTTATCAAGGTATTGCAATATAATAGTATTATTCCTAATATCATTAAAACCTGAGGCTAGACGGGCTAATTCTTTTAAATTAAATCTAGTCTTACTATAATAATCATACAAATCAAAATGCTCCTTAAAGCCTTTTCTATTTAGAATAATTATTTGTCTAATAACTTCTATAGCAAGTTCTTTATACTTATCTACATATTGATTATATATATTAACAATATTAGATTTAGCATAAGAAAGTTTATACATTAGACTATTATCATCTTTTAACATTTCTTTTAAAATATGCGTATTAAATCCATAACTAAGACAAAAATACTTAAATTCATTACTACTAGGTTTAGATAGTATATCTATTACTTCTAAAGGATTAAGAGAGGTATAACTCTTTAATTTTTCACTTAGCTCATCTTTTTTCTTTGCATTATATTGTTCATCTTTTTCACTAACTCTTAAAGCGATTGTTTTCTTATATAATGCCATATATTTATAATATATTGGATGTTCATTTGTTTCTAATATAGATAAGTATTGAAAAACCTCTTCACGACAGCAATTAAATTTAGAATGTATTTTTACACCAGTATAGCATCCGTTATTAATAAACATATTAATAGCAGCTGTGGCAATAACTAATTCTCTATCATGTTCTGGAACAAAAGGCTTTTTAAAAATATTTAGCTTCTCTAATATAGTATCGTTATAATTATTAGTTTCTAAATAATCTATAACTACTCTTTTAATAGATTGTCTAGTTATATTATATTTTTGCATAATTTGTTCTAATGTAAAGTCATTAATTAAATCTTCTATTATAGAAGAACTATTAGATAAAGATTTTCTATAACAAATACGTTCTATTTTTTCATAAAAAATATTTTTTCTAGCTTTTGAAAATAAATTTCTTCTATAATGCCATTTTAATACTAATAATTCTTCTATTGTTTTAGCATTATTCATAGCATTTAAAATCGTATCATTAATTTCAGTTTTATTAATATACTCTTCACTTTTAGTAATTAATTCATTTATATCATTCATAGTTATCCCCCTTAAACGTAAGCATATTATATCAGAAAATGAAAAAAATATCAAGTAACATACACTACTTGATATTTAATATTAACAAATCTATAATTATATTATTTTCATAGACACCACTTTTTATTTTAAAGTCGATATCAGAAAGATTCTTAAGTAGTTTTCTTATCTCTTTTAAAGTATAGTATCTAACTAGTTCTAACGTTTTCTTAACTCTAAAAGGATGTACTTCTAAAATACTTGCCATATCATTATAAGAAATATTTCTTTTATTTAAGACTTTTACTTGATATAGAAGCCTATATTGACTTTCTAATAGTCCAAAAAGAGCATAACTTTCGATATTATAACTAAGTAGTTCATTATAAATATTAACTGCCTTCTTCTTATTTTTTAAAGCTATCTCACGAACTAAATTAAAAGCAAGACTATCTTGTTTATTTAAAGGTTTAACTAATAACTCTAATGCATCTTTATAAGTAATCTTTTTAGTATTAATGAAAGCTAAAGCTAACTTTTTAGTCTCACTTATTAGTCTTTCTAAATCTTCACTATAATACTCTTCTAAAAGATTTATAACTCTATATTCTACATCATAGCCTTTTAATATGTCTTTAACTAATGCCTTAGTATCAGTACTTATATTAACTAAAGAAAGTTTATTAATAACTTCTTTAATACTTTTTTTTCTTGCATCTATATTAGTAGTTACAAGTATTAATAAAACATCACTATTAGGATTATCTAAGTATTTAGATAATGTTTTTAAGTTCTTTTCATCTAAATTGTTATTAGATAAGTTTTTACCTATTATTACTTTATTAGGAGTTAGAAAAGAGATAGTATCAGCATCTTCTATTAAAGAAGTGATACTATCATCTTCTAAATCATAAGTAGTAACACTAGAAGAATCAAAGCCTTTTTCTTTAATTAATTCACCTATTTTCTTATCTATAAGACTTATAGCATTACTCTTAATTAAATAATTATTCATTAATTAAATCCTCTAAAGCTTGTTTTATATCTTTTAAATGACTCTTATCTTTAATACCACCTTGAGCGAAAGTAGGACTTCCTCCTCCATTACCATCAAATGCTGTTGTTATATTTTTAATAACATATCCAGCATTAACAGAAGGTATAGAACTACGACAAATAAAGTTTACACTATTATCTTCTTTAATATTTGCTAAGAATACTACTACTTCATCAAATTTATTACATAAATTATCAGCCATCGCTTTAACTAAGAACATCTCAATATTATCAAGTTCTAAGTATAAAAGTTTTTTACCATTAACTTCTTTTACTCTAGATAAATATGCATCTAAACTTGATATTGTAAGTTTTTCTACTTCATTATTATATGTTTTCTCTAAAGCTTTAACTTCACTTTGAATATATGAAAGTTCATTTTGATTGTAGATAATATCTTTATATGAAGTTGGAGCGCTATTATCTATTTCAACATCAAAATCTAAGTTAATGTTCTGTCTTTTAGCAAGAGCAAGTATCTCTTTAGCTTTTATTAATAGTTTAACCATCTCATCGTTATAAGGTTTAATTACTTCAAATAAAGTATTCTCTAATCTACTACCTGTAACTGCTTCTATTCTATAAGTATTACTTCCTTTAGATTCAAAGTTAAATATTGCAAACTTACCTATATCTTTAGTATTAGCGATATGAGTACCACCACATAATTCTATAGATTTATCTATTTTAACAACTCTAACAGTCTCACCATATTTTTCTCCAAATAAAGCCATTGCTCCTAATTCTTTCGCTTTATCTATTGGCATAGTCTCAGTAGAAGTTATAATATTTTTACTTATCATCTTATTAACAAAGTCTTCTGTCTTAACAATTTCTTCATCACTAATTTTTGATGGACAAGTAAAATCAAATCTAAGTTTCTCTTCATCTACATAACTACCTGCTTGTCTAATATTTTTATCAACTACTTGTTGTAGAGCATATTGTAAGATATGAACACTTGAATGGTTCGCTTCGATCTCTTTTCTTCTAGGCTTATCAATAATTACTTCTACTTCATCATTAACATGAATTATACCATCAAGTAATTTAATTTTATGAATATGTTGTCCATTAGGACCCTTAAAGACATCAACAACTCTTGCCTTAAAGTTTTTACCTACAATCATTCCTGTATCTGATACTTGACCACCACTCTCTGAATAAAAACAAGTTCGCTTTAAAATGATATAACCAGAATGATTAAGAGATTTCTCTAGTTTATCTTTACTTACTATTGCAAGAACACTACTTTTTAAACGGTATAAGCCATATACAAAAGTAGATGGTTTAGTAAAGTCCATTAAAACTTTCTTTTGACTAGCCATAGCAGTCTTACTACGAGAATTCTTTTTAGCAAGTTCCTTTTGTTTAGTCATATAATCATTAAATTCTTCTTTATTAACAGTATATCCATATTCACTGGCAATCTCTTCTGTAAGTTCTATTGGAAAACCATAAGTATCATAAAGTCTAAAAGCATCATAACCACTAATTACTTTATCATTATCATCAGACATAATCTCTTTTAGACGTCTTTCACCATCTTCTAGAGTATTAAAGAATAGTTTCTCTTCATCAAGAATATAAACGGCTACTTCTCCAGAGTTCTTCTTTAACTCAGGATATGCTTCTCCCATTACATTAACAATAGTAGGAACTAGTTTATAAAGGAATGGTTCCTTAAATCCTAGAGTTCTTCCAAATCTAACACTACGTCTTACTAATCTTCTTAAAACATAGTCACGTCCTGTATTACCAAAGCTTGCACCATCACTAATTGCAAAGGTTACTGCCTTCATATGATCGGCAATCACTTTAAAAGCAACCTCTCCATTATATAAAACTCCACTTAACTCTTCTATTTTATCTATTATAGGTTTGAATAAATCAGTCTCAAAGTTAGAATCAACACCTTGGAATATACAAGCCCATCTCTCTAATCCTGCACCTGTATCAATATTTTTATGAGGAAGTTCTTCATATTTTTCTCTTTTTACACCAGCTTTAGAGTTAAACTGACTAAAGACATTATTCCAAATCTCTACATAACGGTCTTGTTCTTCATCATGAATAAATTTCTCCCAAGCGTTGTTTTCAGGATCTAGTTTTTCACCTTGATCATAAAATATCTCACTATCAGGACCACATGGACCTTCTCCTATCTCCCAGAAATTACCTTCTAATTTTATAATATGGCTTTCATCTATTCCTACTTCTACCCATTTATTATAAGCATCAGAATCGTCTGTATATACTGTTACATAAAGTTTTTCTTTAGGAATATCAAACCAATCTTTACTTGTTAATAGTTCATAAGCAAACTCTATCGCTTCATCTTTAAAGTAATCTCCAATAGAAAAGTTACCCATCATCTCAAAGAAAGTATGATGTCTTTTAGTAACTCCTACATTTTCTATATCATTAGTTCTAATACATTTTTGAATATTAACAATTCTACGTGACTCAGGTGTAACAGTTCCATCAAAATATTTTTTTAATGGTGTAACACCTGCATTAATCCAAAGTAGTGAATCATCATTAATAGGAATTAAGGGAGCAGATTTAACATATTTATGTCCATGTTCTTCAAAGTATTTAATCCACATCTTTCTAATTTCATTACTAGTCATATATCTCATATTACTTCTCTCCTTCTTGTATAATTTTAAAATCTATAAATTATGCAGATACTATCTACACTAATTAATTACTATTTTTATTTAGAGTTGTCCAACGCCTGTTGCACAAATACCTCTATTAAAAGTCTTAATTTTGCCACTGCGGTGGCAAAAATTACTCATTATCAATACTTTCAAGAATTTCCTCTAATCTTTTATAAAAACTATTTAAGTCTCCATTATTTAAGATATAATAATCTGCAAAGGCAATAGGACCACCTTTAGCAGAGTTTTCAATCTCCGCGACATCTCTTTTAATAATTTCTTCATGATTAAGAGGTCTAACTTTTCTTTTACTTACTCTATTATATCTAATTTTCTTATCAGTGCAAATACAAATAAGCTTTAAATCTTTAAATTTATCTTTAAGAATTAAATATTCATCCCAAGAATACAATCCATCTAAAACAGTATCACCCATACTATAAGCTTCTTCTATTTCAGGTAAAAGAATCTTTGCAACCACTCCCATACCATGTTCTTTTCTTAAATCTTCCCTTAATTTTTTCTCATTATCAGGAGTAACTTCTATTCCTTTTTCTTTTAATGTATTACATATTACTCCTCCAAAATATATCTTTTTATAACTTTGGTCTTCTAAGTATGTTGTCGCAACACTTTTACCGCTTCCACTCATACCAACTATAGCAATTAATTTTTTCATAAATATTCGACCCCACTTTCTATATCCATAATCTTATCTGCTTCTCTAAATAACTCTTCCTTAGTAGTATTTCTTACTACATAATCATAATCTTTATAATTTTCCATATCAGTCTCTGTAATATGTTCCTTTTCTTTAAGAGTTAATTTATTATCATAATTATCTCTAATTACATGAATTATCTTAATATCAGGAAATCTTTCTCTTAATAAGTTAAATTCACTAACAAGTCTTCCGTCAGTAATAATGAAAACAGAGAAATAATGTTTTAAAATATCTATATCTTCACATAATCTATCTACTAAGAATGTTTCTTTATGAAGAGTGTTTCTAATGACCTCTATTCCCATCTCTTGTAAAAATTCTCTTGGCTTTTCTCTCATATCACCATTCCAACTAAAATAGTTTTTAGCATACTCATATAAAGGTGTAGTAATATGGAGAATACAAGTGCTATCTCCTTTAAAATCATATTTAGTTTTCATATAACTACCTAATAAGTCTTTCCCACTGCCTGCTTTACCAGCTAATAAAAATATCTTCATCTAAACCAACTCCATTTTATACATAAAAAAGACCACTGTAGGAGTGTATAATACACGTTACCATCCTACTTTGGTCTTAATTTTGATAAAGGTCTCCCTACAAAACTCTAGAACTAGCTTTCCAAAAGAATCTTAGTTAATTTCCACCAAACATTAACTCTCTTTGATAAGATTATCTTTTGTACTCAATTCCTTCACAGTCTTCTTATTATTTTCTTGATAATTGTTAAATGCCTCACCTAAACTAGAATATTCCATAATAAACTCAAAAATTATCTTAATAGTAGCGATAACAGGTGTTGCAACTATCATTCCTATCATACCAAAGAAATAGTTAAAAAGCAATAGTCCAAGCATAATTGTAACAGGGTGAAGTTTCATAGTCTTACCCATAATTAATGGTTGATAGAAGTTATTTTCAAGTAATTGACATACAAGTACTGATATTAAGCAAAATACTCCTACCATGGGATCAATTGTAAAGCCTACAATTACAGCAGGAGCACCTCCAATCCATGGTCCAATATAAGGTATTACATCGGTAATAGCACAAAATAGTGCGAAAAGGAATGGAGCACTTAAACCAGCTAAACTAAAGCCAATTGACTGAGTAATAAAGACTAATACCATAATTAAAAGTACGCCTCCAACATAGCTTCTAAGTTTACCATTAATACGGCCCATTAAGTCTTTCGCGCCTTCATGCCAATCTCTTGGAATAATACTAAGTAAATGCCCTTGAAAATTTCGAAATGATGATAATAAGTAAAAACCAATCATAATTCCTAAAACAATGTTGGTAGCAACACTAACTACCCCACTACCAAAATTCCAAATAGCATTAGGAAGAGCACTAGCAAGATTAGTTCCTACACTTTCAATCTTATCAAGTATAGAATCTTTATAACTTTCAATTTGTTTACTATCTCCTAGACTTTCTAACATATCACTAGCAAAATCTTGAGCATTATCTACAAGTTCTGGAACAACTGATACTATATCAGAAATTCCACTAGAAAAAGTTGGTACAGTAAATGCTAGTAGTAAAATAATTCCTCCAAAAACAATTAGATATGTAAGAATACAAGCAACAACTCTTGGCATTTTAGTAGATAATTTAGTAGCAAGTGGATCAAGTAACCAAGCGATAACAAATCCTATAAATACAGGAGATATTATTGATAAAATAGTTCCAATAATACCTAAGATATTCCATTCTTTAATTAAGTAAGTTGCAAGTAATATAGCAAGTATAATAACTAAAGCAAGAACAAATTTTAATAAGTTATTAGAAGTATAAAAGAATCTATTAATAGCTTTATAATCTAATTCATCACTTTTATTATTTTTACGAAACATATAATCCCTCCATCTATATGAAGTATTCTATCACAAACATTATTAAGAGTAAATAACCTATACTTAGTATAACCAAAAGAAAAAGTTATAAAACAACTATTTATAACCTTCAAGCTAATTATATTCACAACTTAAAAATAGCAGTAATAAATAAAGATTTACTGTTATTTTATATCTTTTCTTGGGAAACTATGTAAATATACTTCTTTTAATCTATCATTAGTAATATGAGTATATATCTGAGTAGATGAAATACTTTCATGCCCTAATAGTTCTTTAACTGATAAGATATCACACCCTTCATTTAAAAGGTGAGTGGCAAAAGAATGTCTTAACATATGAGGAGATATATTCTTATGAAGAGAGGTTTTCTTAATTAAATTAGTAAGTATATATCTAATACCACGCTCTGTTATTACTCTACCCTGGTTATTAAGAACTAAGTAATCACTATTAAATTTATTTAATTCTTTATAACCATTATTTAAATATAAATCTAATATATCACTAGCATATTCTCCATAATTAACAATTCTCTCCTTACTACCTTTACCATGTATTAAAATAGTTCTTTCACTTCTATTGATATCTTTTAATCTAATCTTAACTAATTCACCTACTCTTATCCCAGTCGCATACATTAACTCTAATACTAATCTATCTCTTTGTCCTAAAGGATTCTTTAAGTCTGGAACATTAAATAATTCTTCTAATTCATTGTATTCAAAATATCTAGGTAGTTTCTGTTCTTTCTTAGGAGATGATATTAGATTAAACAAATTAGTCTTAACTTTATTATTACTACAAAGATATTTATAATAACTTCTAAGAGCGCTAAGTTTCCTACTAATAGAAGTAGACTTCTCATGTTTTTCATCTTTTAAATACATTAAATAAAGCCTTATATCGCTATATTCTAGTTTTATGTAATTAAGTCCTTCTTTATCCAAATAATCTAAAAACTCTTCTATATCTCTTTCATAATTATCTATTGTATATTTAGAATAATGTCTTTCATATTCTAGATATTCTAAATATAAAGGTAGATCTTTCATATTCTTCTACCTCTAAAACCAAAAGGAACATCTCCATCTCCTGCCATCATTCCCAACTCTTTTTCATCAAAAAATTCTTCTTTATCATAATCATCTTCTTCATCGTCAAATGCTATATCATCAGTATAATTACCAGTCTTTACTTCACTTTTGTCTATAATTGTTTCAGTAGGAATATTAGATGTAGTAACATTTAAATTAGAAACAACAGAATTTTCTTTAAAAGTAAGATATTTACGAAGTACCCCATAGTCTTTAAATGCTCTTTCTAAATCTAATATAGTAATAGATGGTGAAATTTCAAAAGGGTCTCTATTAAAATATTGATTTATTAGAGTAAGGTACCAACTACCACTAAAAACTTGATTAAACCAATCTCTATCTTCTTCTAAAATTTTCTTTTCTACGATTTCCCAAATATCCTTAAAATAAGTACTACTACCCGTATATAGTTTTACAGTACGTTTTTTTCCTGCAACTATAATTGTACCTTCTTTTAACTTATCAATTACTTCACTCAAACTAGGATTGTTATAAATAACACTACGATATGAAAAACGCTCACTATTATCAGATATTCTAATTGAAAATCTCGTCTTATTTTCATAATTTTTACCTAGATATTCACTTAAATCATAAAGCGAAGAAAAGTTAGCAGTAAACTTATCTATATCTTCTAAACTGTCAAATAAAACTCCTGGTATTTTAATAATTTCTTCTTCTTTAAACTTATTATCTTTACTACATCTATCATAAACATAACCAACTAAATCATATTGTTTTCTTTTTGCCATATTGTCATCTCACTTTCTAAATAAATTATAACAAAATTCTTTACAAAGTACAATTTATTTGCTATCATAGTCTTGTAACAAAAAAGTCGGAATACCCTTGCCGTAGTAGGGACTGAAAAAAGTGGAATACCCTTGCCGTAGTAGGGACTAAAAAAAGTGGAATACCCTTGCCGTAGTAGGGACTGAAAAAAGTGGGCGATTTTTTAATAAAATCGTCCTTTATTATTATAATCAGGAGGTTCAAATGAAAACATTAAAAATATACTATATTGATAATACTTATATTAATTATTTAAGAAAATTTGATAAAAAAGTTGCCTATAACAAAACAAAAACTAGACCTTATGTAGGAGTTGTCTATACTTTTAATAATCAAACATACTTTGCCCCACTATCAAGCCCTAAACCAAAACATTTAGCAATGAATAATAGGGCTCTTGGTATATTTAAAATCAAAGATGGAGAACTTGGTATAGTTAATATTAATAATATGGTACCTACACCAATATCTTGCTTAACTGAAGTACTTCCTTTAGTAAAGGATAAACATTATAGGAAACTAATTATTGAACAAACTACTTATTTAAATAATCATAAAAGGGATTTATTAGATAAAGTTAATTTCTTTATGTTAAAATATGATACTAATAAACTTTCTAAAAGAATTAAAGATAGATGTTGTGACTTTAAATTATTGGAAGAAAAATGTAAAGAATACGAAAAAGAAGAGGTTGCTATTTAATCTCTTCTATTAATTTTATAGTCTTATCATATAAGTTTTCATTAGTATTAATATCATAACAATTAGGATAATAAAATAATTTAGATTTACTGCTTCCAAAAACAATAGAAGAACTATCTCGTTGAGGCCTACATTCATACTCTTTACTGATTATTTCTTCTTGAATAAATTTTAGAATCTTATTATGCTCATCATCTGTTAATTCTTTTATTAAATATATATTTTCTAATGGAATACTATTTTTCTCCATAAATGGATTCATAAAAATATATAAAGAGTAACCATATACTTTCTTATCTTTTGTTATGATAGTTCCACTTTTTCCTGGACTAATACCTAAATTAGTTTTAACTTCTACTCCTAAAATACTATTTTCTTTTAACCTATCTACTAACTCTTGCATACACATCTCCTTCTTTCTGGTATAATTGTATTATACTTAATAATTAATTTGGTCGCACCAAAGGAGACAATTTATGAAAGAAAGATTAAATGAATATATTAATGAAAACTTAAAAGCAATACCTCGTATAAGGAGAAGATTAAGTAATTATCAAACTTCAAAAGTAGATAATTATATTAATGAAAGTAATAAAGAAAGTCATTTCCAAGAATTATTATTTAAGTATATTGATGATAGGGGATTAAAAGATAGTGATGTCTATAATAAAGTTCATATTGATAGGAGATTATTTTCTAAAATTAGAAGTGATATTAATTATCATCCAAGTAAAGAAACAGTTATATTATTAGGATTATCGTTAAAATTAAATGAGGATGAGATAGATAAACTATTAAACAGCGCCTCCTACTCCCTACCTAAAAATAGTATCTATGATTTAATTATTAGATTTTGTTTTAGTGAAGGAATATATGAACTTAAAGATGTTAATGATTTATTAGAAACATATAACTGTAAATTATTTTCATACTAAAAGAAGAAGTTTTTATTTAGACTTCTTCTTTTTCATATCTAATAGCACTTCTTTTCTAGAGAAGTTTTCTTTACCTTTTTTATCTTTACCTACTGCTTTTACTAATATTGTATCTCCTACTTTTACAACATCTTCTACTTTGTCAATATGTTTAGTATCAAGTTGAGATACATGAACTAGTCCTTCACATCCTGGCCATACTTCTACAAAACATCCAAAGTCATGAACTGCAACTACTTTCGCTTCATAAGTCTTTCCTACTTCTACTTCTCTTGCAACTTCTTCTATCATCTTAACTGTTTTATCAATAATATCTTGGTCACTATGATATACAATTACTCTACCATCATCTTCTAAATCTACTTTAACAGCATTAATGTTATTTACATCAGTTACATTACTACAATCGCAGATTATCTTAGTAATCATTTCTCCACCTTTACCAATAACATCACGTATTTTAGATGGAGATATATAGAATACTTTAGTCTTAGGAGCATATTTAGATACTTCTTTACGTGGTTCAGAAATTTGCTTTTTAATAACATCAAGAATCTCAAGTCTTGCTTTCTTAGCTTGCTCTAAAGCTTCTTTTAATATTTCTTTAGTAACTCCTTTTATTTTAATATCCATTTGTAAGGCACAAATTCCGTCCTTTGTTCCTGCTACTTTAAAGTCCATATCACCTAAATGATCTTCCATACCAGCGATATCTGTTAGGATTGTATAATCATCATCACTTGTAATAAGACCCATTGCAATACCTGCAACGGGTGCTTTAATAGGTACACCTGCTGCCATTAGACTCATACATCCGGCACATATACTAGCTTGAGAACTACTACCATTACTTTCAAGTATTTCTGATACTACACGAATTGTATAAGGGAATTCATCTTCACTAGGGATAACTTGAAGTAGTGCTCTTTCACCTAAAGCACCATGTCCAATCTCACGTCTACCAGGTGCCCCATATCTTCCTGTTTCACCAACAGAAAATTGTGGGAAGTTATAATGTAACATAAATCTCTTTTCATCTTCTAAACTTAATCCGTCAAGAATTTGATGCTCACCTAAAGCTCCTAGTGTTGTAACTGCTAAACACTGTGTCTCTCCTCTTGTAAATAAAGCAGATCCATGAGTTCTAGGAAGTAAATCTATATCAGTTGATAATGGTCTAATCTCATCCATACGTCTTCCATCAGATCTAATCTTTTCTTTAACAACTATATTTCTAAATAAACGATACTCTACATCACTAAATATTTTCTCTACTTTAACAAGTAATAAATCTAACTCTTCATCAACAAGCTCTTTATTATCTTCTTTATATTTTTCTAATAGGTTATCTTTAATTTCATCTATTCTTCCGTAACGTTCTAACTTCTCTTTAATCCTTAAAGCTTCATCTAAATCTTTTTCTATTAGTTTAGTTACTTCATCTATTAGATTATCTTCAATAGTTAAAGATTCATATTCGAATGGTGTAACTCCAATATCAGAGATTATCTCTTCTTGCCACTTACATAACTCTTTTATTGCCTCATGCCCTTTCATTAAGCCTTCAAGCATAATCTCTTCACTTACTTGTTTAGCCCCTGCTTCTACCATATTAATAGCATCCTTAGTTCCTGCGACAGTAAGGTCAAGAACACTATTCTCTAATTCTTCTACTGTTGGATTGATAATATACTTTCCATCAACATATCCTACTTTAACACCAGCGATAGGTCCTAAGAAAGGAGCCCCACTAATCATAGTTGCAAGAGATGAGCCTAACATTGCCGTTAACTCAGGAGAACAATCTTGATCTACTGATAAAACTGTATTAATAACTTGTACTTCATTCTTAAAGTCTTCTTTAAATAAAGGTCTCATTGGTCTATCAATCATTCTTGCTGCAAGTGTAGCCGCTTCTGTAGGACGTCCTTCTCTTTTAATAAAACCTCCTGGAATCTTTCCAACAGAATAAAGTTTCTCTTGATAATTAACTGTCAATGGAAAGAAATCACTTAATAAATTAGCTTTCTTATTAATAACAGTTGCTGTTAATATAACAGTATCATTATATCTAACTAAAACAGAACCGCTAGCTTGTTTAGCAAGTTCACCATGTTCTACTACTATCTTCTTTCCATAAAAATCATATTCATATACTTTCTTACTCATCTTACTTCCCTCTTCTTTCTCTATATTTCTTTAATACCATTCTTTTCTCTTCTATAGGTCCATCATACTTTACTACTGATAAATAAGGAGTCATTTTAGGATCTACAAAAAATCCACCAGCTTCACTAAAATCCTTATTAGAATACTTTATCTCTGTTTCTAAATCAATAAATTCACTTTCATATAAAACTCCACAACTAAGAGTAGATAATTCACAACCTTTCTTTATTCGATAAAGTAAGGCTTTCTCTTTAATTATGTAACTTTTTATACAATACTCAGCACCCCAATACATCATAGGTAAATCATAATTATAGCCTCTTACAAACTTATAGTTAGTAGTTTGTTCTATATTTCCTATAAAAATATTACTAACATCAAGCTTTTCACTTCTATCTTTTTCAAATGTTCTAATTATTGTACCTTTTAATTGATGTTTAAACTCCTTTAATCGAGTATAAGGAATTAATTTATCTTTATCTACCTGAATATCACTAGGTTCTACATATTCGTTAGTCATTAAATTAATAAATTTATCATCAGATTCCCTATACAGTAATATTTCTTCATTATCTAAAGTAACTCCTATATAAACATTATTAGCATTCATACATTCATACTTCCTCCACAAACCTATTAGTATAATAACAGAAAAAGAAAGAAATTTCTACTCTTTCTTTTTACATTTTATCAATATAGTATTTTTTAATTAATTTTTTCACTTTAGGATCTATTATATCTTCTCTAACAACTATACTGTTTTCATCTACAAAAGGAACATAAATACCGGAACTAGCATGTTCACTATCTCCAATAATGATATCACCAGTAGTAAAAACTCTACCTATATCATTGTTAGTTACTAATCCATAATTCATTAGATCTTTCATTGCATTTTTTTCTAACTTAATTATCTTAGAACATATTTTCTTAACTTTCATCTCATCAGAAAAATCTTTAACTTTCCTAGGAAAATATTCTAGTGGTACGTAACCCTGTTGTTTAGTTCTAAGTAGAGAAACATTTCTATCTATAAGTACACTTTTGGCATGTTCTAAATCAATATATCCTCTAATATTACCAGTTACAAACTTAACTGTATTATAAGGATTATTTTCTTCAACCAAATATTCTTTATCACTCATATATGAAGTTCTTAATTTTCTCATATTTTGTTGTTGTAAAAAATCTAAAACTTCTATAGTATTATCTAAACTCATAATAATTCCTCTTTTCTGGCAACATTATATAAATATAAGTCAAGAAAAAAGAACTCTTTGAGCCCTACTTTCTTAAACCTAATTTTTTAACTACTTCACGATATTTTGCAACATCTTTTTTAGCTAAGTAATTAAGCATATTTCTTCTTTGTCCAACTTTCATTAAAAGACCACGGCGTGAATGATGATCATGAATATGAGTCTTTAAATGCTCTGTTAAATTTTCAATTTCTTTAGTTAAAATTGCTATTTGAACAGGAGCTGATCCAGTATCATTTGCATTTACACCAAAATCTTTAATGATTTGTTGCTTTTCTTCTTTAGTTAAAGCCATTTTAACCTTCCTTTCTTCTTATTGATTAGCCTTATTCTTGGTAACTGGTGTAAGGAAGAACTCCAATCACTAGGAATAGGTACGCATATAATATACTATAAAACTCTTAATTTGTCTATTATTTTTAATTAAATTATGATAAAATTTATTGTAAAGGATGTGAAAATATGGCAAGTGCAGTTATACATATAGCAGTCGCTAAAGAAATTAATAAAGATTTAAAAATGAATGAAAAAGAACTATTTTTAGGTACAATCGCTCCTGATATTAGTAAACAATTAGGAGAATCTAAAGTAAAGTCTCACTTTTTACCAAATGATAAAACTGATCTTCCTATTCTTGATAAATTTTTAGATAAATATAAGAATAATCTAAACAATCCTTTTATTATGGGATATTATATTCATTTATTTACAGATTATCTATGGTTTAAATATTTTATACCTGAAATAACTAATAGTAGCGACTATATAAAAGTTTTAAGTGGAAATAAAATAAAATGCACCAAAGAAGAAATAGAAAAATTAATATATAATGATTATACTAATTTGAATATTTCTCTAATAGAAGAATATAACCTCGACTTATCTCTATTTTATGAAGATATAGAAATACCCAATATTAAATTTGATGAAATACCTCTTGATAAATTACAAGTAATAGTTAATCAAATGGGAATAATTATAGAAAATAGTAAAAAAGAATACACATACTCTTTTAATATTGATAATGTTAAACAATTTAACAACGTATGTAAAAAAATAATAGGTAATGACATAGAAACGAGACTTAATTAGTCTCGTTTAACATTTTAAAACACTTTAATTTGTTATCAATATTCTGATAGATAGCAATTTCTTTATTATTTTTAAAAAAAATAACTTTATCTAAAGTATTATAACTATTATTTATAGATGCACCATTAATTATTTTCTTATAGTCTTTATCTTTAATTTCTCTTTTATCTATATCTAAAGCATTACTAATAGTAATTAAAGAACTATTTATACTTACATCATCTAAATTAACTGCATCACTCAACTTAAACTTACCTTGTCTAGTTCTTAATAAACCACTCATAGTACAAGGTATATCTAAATAATCTCCCATATCTTTAATTAAACTTCTAATATAGGTTCCTTTAGATACAACACATCTAAACTTAAAATAATCTTCTTTATAGTCTAATAGTTCTAATTCTTTAATTATAACCTTTCTTTTAGGTAACTCTATATCTTTATTACTTCTAGCATACTCATATAGTTTCTTACCATCTACTTTAATAGCAGAATATTTAGGTACTTCCTGTAGATATTCCCTTGGAAAATTATTAAATAAATCTTCTAACATATCTTTAGAAACACGTTTTTTACTTGTCTTTACTACTTCACCTTCTAAATCTAAAGTATCTGTTTCAACTCCTACTTTTACTTCTGCAATATATTCTTTAAGAGTACATGTTAGTAATTCATTTATTTTAGTTGCCTTATTAATAGTAATAACAAGTAATCCTTCTGCCATTGGATCTAAAGTTCCATTATGCCCTACTTTCTTAGTATCAAAGACTTTCTCTAATCTATTCACAACGTCTCTAGAAGTTAATCCTTTAGGTTTATTTACTAATAAAACACCACTTTTATTATAAAGTTCATTATATTCTTCTAATGTTAAGTTATTATCTGTTATGATATTAGCAGTGCTTTTACCAACATATCTATAATGCCATGGTTCATAGTTATAGCCAGTTATTTTCTCTTTTCCTTTAGGATATCTAAGTATTAAACCATAATCTTTTAATTTAGTCATTATTGTTTCAAACATATCCATATATGGCTTTAAATCATCATACTCATCTACAACTTTATTATCAATCATTATACCTATATCAAAACAAAGACCTGTATGATGTTCAGAACTACCAGGTTCTGCTACATACTTATTAGTATAATCTAAACCATAAGTACTAAGATATTTATTTTTAGTATCTATTTGATCTTCAATACTTCTATAACCACTATTTATAACTATTTTAATATTATCTTTTTCTAAGTCTTTCTTTAAATCAAGATATGCTTTTAATGTCCTTTTTTCTAATAAATACTCTTCTCCTATATCATTTATTATTTTCTTTAAAATAACATTATTAAACATCTCTTTATTATAAGGATATACCTTATTAACTAATATTTTATAATTCATTTTATTCCTCATTTATTTCATCTATAATCTTATCAATTTTCTCTCCATAGGAAACTGACTCATCATAAATAAATTTAAGTTCTGGAATATGTCTTATCTCTATTCTTTTAGCAAGCTCTCCTCTAATAAAACCACTAGCATTATTTAAAGCTTTTAAAGTCTCCTCCTTTTTTTCTTGCTCCAAAACAGTTACATATACTTTACAATAACTTAAATCATTAGATGTATCACAATCAGTAACCGTTACAAACTTAATGTCTTCATCTTTAACCTCTAACATTAATATCTTACTTACTTCTTCCATAATCATATGATTAATTCTTTCTATTTTTATATTCATTAAAATCAGTCCTTTCTTCTAAATAAGTATAGCATATTTTTTAAATTTTAGATATAATATGCTTTGTTAGGGGGAATTTATATGTCAAAGAATTCTGAATTAGTAAATGAATTAAAAAGTGAAAGTAGTAAGGGAATTTTCAAAAATAAATCTTACAATTTGACAAAATAAAAACAACGACCTAAACTTATTAATAAATAGAAA
>CALVUY010000027.1 GCA_944363705.1 uncultured Bacilli bacterium
GTCCATACAGGAGATACATAAGGTAAATAGAATCTAATAACGTCACTTCCAAACTCATTCATTAAATCAAATGGTTTAACGATATTACCTTTACTTTTACTCATCTTCTTACCATATTTATCAAGCAACAAGTCATTAACTAATACATTTTTATAAGGACTTTTACCAGTAACAAAAGTAGAAATTAACATTAATGTATAGAACCATCCTCTAGTCTGATCAATTCCTTCACTAATAAAGTCTGCCGGGAATTGGTCTTCAAATAACTCTTTATTTTCAAATGGATAATGGTATTGTGCAAAAGGCATAGAACCAGAATCAAACCAACAGTCAATTACTTCACTAACACGACTCATCTCTTTTCCACATTCTGGACACTTAATATGAATATCATCAACATATGGACGATGTAACTCTATAGTCTCATCTATATCTTCGATTGCTTTTTCCACAAGTTCTTTTCTTGACCCTATCATTTCTTGATGCCCACAACTACATTTCCAAAGAGGTAATGGTGTACCCCAATATCTATTACGAGATATTGCCCAGTCATTCATATTTAATAACCAGTTACCAAATCTTTTCTCTCCAACAAAAGATGGATACCAATTAACACCATTATTATTTTTAACAACAGCATCTTTTATCTTAGTTACTTCTAAATAATATGAAGGTTTAGCATAATACAACAATGGTGTATCACATCTCCAACAATGAGGATAGTTATGAGCCATTTTAATTTTCTTAAATAATTTACCATTTTCTTTTAAGTATTTAATAACCTCTATATCAGCATCAAAGACGAAACTACCTTTCCATAATCCTTCAGTATATTTACCATCTTCACCTACAGGGTTTATTACAGGTAAATTATATTTTTTACCTACATTATAGTCATCTTGTCCAAAAGCAGGTGCAATATGAACAATACCAGTACCATCTTCCATAGTTACATAATCATCTACTGTAACAAAGAAAGCTTTCTTATCTACTGTTAAACTAGGTATTAACTGTTCATATTCCATATACTCTAAGTTCTTACCACTATACTCTTCTAATACTGTATAATCATCTCCTAATACTTTAGAAGCTAGTTTTTTACCTACAATAAATTTATTACCTTGAGACTCAACAAGCACATACTCTTCTCTTGGATTAACACAAAGTGCTACATTACTAATCAAAGTCCAAGGAGTAGTAGTCCAAACAAGAAAGTAAACATCTTCATCCTTTTTCTTCATAGGAACAATAACAGTATTTGCAGTTACTTCTTTATAACCCTGTGCAACTTCATGAGAAGCAAGTCCAGTACCACATCTAGTACAGTATGGAAGTATCTTATGTCCTTCATAAAATAATCCTTCATCAAAGAATTTCTTTAGAATCCACCATTCTGTTTCTATATAATTATTATCATAAGTAACATAAGGATGCTCTAAATCAATAAACTGTCCCATTTCTTTAGTTAAATCAGAAAAAGCCTTCTCATTTTCCCAAACACTCTCACGACACTTCTGATTAAACTCTTTTATACCATATTCTTCAATATCTTTCTTATTACTAAAGCCAAGTTCCTTTTCTACTTGTAACTCTACAGGAAGTCCATGAGTATCCCAACCTACTTTACGAAGAACTCTATATCCTTGCATAGTCTTATATTTACAGAAAGTATCTTTTAAAAACTTAGCCATCATATGATGAAGTCCTGGTTTACCATTAGCAGTTGCAGGTCCATCATAAAAAACAAAGTTTTCCTTACCTTCTCTATTATCAATACATTGTTTTAAGATATCCATTTTCTCCCAAGTTTTTAAAATATTCATCTCAACTTCATGAATCTTACCTTTTTCAAGTTCTTTAAATGCCATAATTATCTCCTCCTAAACAAAAAAATCTATGAATCACAAGGGTGTTAAAATAACACTGTACCACCTTGGTTCATAGATTTTATCTATCTTATTAATATAACGGTTTTACCCGGCTTTAACTTATCCTTAAAGCACAACTTGAAAGTGATCCAAAATAAGTTCCTTTGTTAATTTCCACCAACCATTAACTCTCTATAAAATTTCCTTATTCCCGTCTTTCGCACTTGTTTTAAATAAAACTAAACAAAATATATCACAGTTTATGTAGTTTATGCAACTGTTTTTACAAATGTTTTGTTAAAATATTAGGCCTTATATGTTCTAAACAATCAGCAGAATAAAAAATCGTTCTATAGATATTAGCATGTAGCATGTTAACATAAACTAACTTATCTTTAACAAGTCGTAAATTCAATTCATTTTTTTGCCATATATTTCCTGAAGTTGTACTGTCATATCCAGTAATAACAATATCATCACCACCCCAAGTAATATTATGAAAAACTCTAATGCCATAAATACTTTGATTAACTTCACCTATTTTTGTATCCTTATATATTTCACCTTTTTGTCCATTAATATAAGAATAACAATTATTTAAAGTAAGATTTCTATCCTTAACATATTCTATCAAAGCTCTAGACCTTTTCAAAATATTCTCTTCATTTAAAGCCTCAGGATATTTCCTTAACAATATTTATAATTGTCTTAAAAGTCTATCTAACTCTTCTCTACCAGTATCTAACATTAGTTCTTTTAAATTTTCTAAATAATCAATATCATACACTCGTACAATATTAAGCCAATCAACAATTTGATTTTCCTTACTTGCAAAACTAGTTATTCTAGCAATCATATTTTTCCTCCTATAAATGTCTTGTTAAAATATTAGGTCTCAAATAAGTCAACGCCTCTTCATCTAAAATATCAGTAGAAGTTTGTTCACCAATTATTAAATTATTATACTTTAATTTACCTTTAATTAATTGTAAATTAAGTTCTTCTTTTGCAAACAGAAAAGAATCATTAAAAAGACCATATCTTGTTATCTGAACAGAAGTATCTATATTAGTAGGAATCATTCTAATACCATACGAGTAAAATTGATTATAACAAATATTTTGCCTATCACAATAAGAATAGCAAGCATTCAATGTAGTATTATGTTCCATAGCATATTTCTTTAACTGCTTATACTTTTCCAAAACCAATTCTTTTTTTAAAGCATCAGGATATTTTTCCAATAATAAATTAAGTTCATTTAACATTGCCTCAAGTATTTTTATTGAATACGAAGAAACATAGTCTTCATTTCTTTTAGTTTTATCTAAAGTAACTAAAGAAACTCTCGTAACTCCCCAATCAGCTATAATATTTTCTCTTTCAGTAAAATTAGTTATTCTAGCAATCATAATATACCCCCTTCAAGTAAGACTTATTATATACCAATAGAAAGAAAAAGGCAAGAACGAAATTCTTACTTCATAGTTCTTACTTCATAGCTCTACCAACATCAAGACCAGGAGAATTTGCAAAAATATCTCCAGTATTATTAACAGTTCCCAAAGCTTCTCTCATACTATCTAACTGAGCTCTTTTAATAGAAATATTTTTTTCTTCTTGTTCTCTTAATGCTGCTATCATATCTTTTTTTCTTTGTTTAAGACGTTCTTTATCAGAAGCTAGCTGTATTTTTTCAGATCTTTTAATATTCCTTTCTTGCATAATAGTATCATATTTATCTTTAAAATGATCTAATTGAATATTAAACATTGTTACAACTTTACTTTTAGCCCTAGAAACTTTACCACCAACTACAAAACTAGCATATGCCATATTAGCTCTAGCATTAAAAACTTTATCATCTAGACTATCTTTCTTTTTTCTAAAATAATCTATCGCTCTATTAGTAGCTTTTCCCATATAAGATTTATCTTTACGTGCTTTATCTATTTTCTCTTGTATATTAGCAAAAGGAATATCTCTTTCTTTATAGTCTGCTTTAATCTCTTCATCAAATTTTATAGCATCGCTTAATTTTTGTTCTCTAGCCTTCTCTTCTTCTTTTTTCTTTTGCTCTACTGCTCTATTAAGTTTATTAGTAGCATACTTTAACCTAACTTCTTCTATAGCATTCTTAATAGTTAAATCTATAGTAGTATTTTCTTTTACTTTTTTAATAGCAGAATTCTTAACATTAATAGCAAATGATGCTACACTACTAACTCTACTAGCTCCCATATCTCTTATATGTGAAAAAGAATCACTAACTTCACTACCAATTTCTTTACCGAAATTAATAACACTATCTTTTTTCTCATCAATAAAGTTCACTATATCTTCTTTTCTTTTATCTCTAATAGCAGCCTTAAAGTCTGCCTTAGCCTGTTTTCTTTCTAATCTTACTTCTTTCTCTTGTAATTTCTCTGCTCTTCTAATCTCTTTCTCGCGTTTCTTCTCTAACTTTTCTATCATTGCATCATATTTTGCAATTGCCTGTTCTATTCTAAAACGTCTAAACGGTGCAAGAAGTTTATTAGAAATAGAAGTAATTCTAGCTTTTCTAAGCGTTGCCTTTGCATTCTTATATTCCTCTAAACTAGAAACCAATCTCTCTTCATCAGACAAAAGCTCTCTATCTAATTCTTCCAATGACATAATCATATCTATCACTCACCTTATGAAAACATTGCATTTACTATATCTTTTATTTTATTTCTCTCTTCATCAGTCTCTAAATCTACTAAAGTATCTTTTCCTTCATTATCTTTAATTATACGAGAAGCTAAGATATCACTAGTCTCATCACCCTTATCAATAGCATAAATAGCATAGTTATTCCCATCAAGACTAACAGTCTTTAACATTTCTGCTTCCTTAACTTCACCATCTACTTCAATCTTAAATTTTGTATCATCCATAATTTTAACCTCCTTTTATCTTATATAAATATATTATCATAAACAAAAAGAAAAAGCTAGATTATATAAACATATAATCTGGCTTTTTATAAGGTTCATCATAACTCTTATCTTTCATATATCTATCTATAAGAACTACTCTTTCTTGTTTCAGACTTTTAGGAACATCTATAACTCTTTGATTTCTAGAACCTCTATAATAGATATTTAAACTTCTCTCCTCTAAGATAAACCTACCATCTACTAAGACATCTACTTCACTAAGTAGCTTCTTCATCTTAGGATTTTTAAGCATCGCTTCATAATTATAACCTGTATAACACCATACATTAAGTCCCATTCCATGTGCAGCTTTACTAATTTCATAACATGCTTCCGCTTGACATACGGGATCTCCTCCAGATAAAGTAATACCATCTTGATTTCTAATAGTTTTTAACTCATCTATTACTTCACTAACATCAAATAAAGCCCCACCACTAAAGTCATGAGTTCCTGGATTTTGACATCCTGGACATGCATGAGGACATCCTTGTGTCCAAATAACAGTTCTTACCCCTTCTCCATCTACAATAGAATCAGGTTGTAGTGATGCCGCTAATCTTATTTTCATTTTACTTACCTTCTTTTTTATTTTTTAAAATATCATTTAATCCACTATGTTTAACACGGTCAGCCTCTTCAGCTCTTTTAGCATTGTTAAATCTATCAACATCACCTGTTAAATAACCTGTAATACGTCTAATCCTTTCAAATTTTTGTCCTTCTCCTACTATTTTTTTCATATATAATTCCTCCTTCTTATTTTTTATTATTCACAACAATTATTATCTATTGAAGTTATTACTTCCATTGGAACCCCTTCAAATTCATGACGTCCACATTTAGGACAAACATCATTAATTACACCAACATATCCACAAACAGGATCTCTATCAACTGGATGGTTAATCGCACCATAACCAATACCTGCTTCTTTCATAACTCTAATTATTTTCTCAAATGCTTCAACATTAGAAGCAGCATCACCATCTAACTCAATATAAGAAATATGTCCTCCATTAGTAAGTTCATGGAAAGGTGCCTCTTTCTCAATCTTATCAGTAATACTTATATTATAATAAACTGGTACATGGAATGAATTTGTATAATATTCTCTATCAGTAACACCTTTAATCTTTCCATATATCGCTTTATCAATGCCTATAAATCTACCAGATAAACTCTCAGCAGGTGTTGCAAGACAAGTAAAATTTAAGTTATATTTACGAGAATTCTCATCACAACGATCTCTCATAAATTTAATAATTTCTAAACCTAACTTCTCTGCTTCTTCACTCTCTCCATGATGTTTACCAGTTAAAGCCTTTAAACACTCTGCAAGTCCAATAAATCCTGTAGATAAAGTACCATGTTTCCATACTTTTCTAAGTCTATCTGTAGGTTTTAACTTCTCACCATTATTCCAAATACCCTGTCCAAGTAAGAATGGAAAGTTGTAACTATGTTTACTACACTGAAACTCAAATCTTTCAAGCAATTGATCTCTTACCATATCCATAGTATCGCTAAGTTCTTTATAGAACCCTTCCATATCAGGCTTTTCTCTTTCTTTTAAAGCAATACCATATTTTATTCCAAGTCTAGGTAAGTTAATAGTAGTAAAAGATAAATTACCACGACCAGTTACTATTTCATTATCTGGACTAGTAACATCTCCTATTACTCTTGTTCTACATCCCATATAAGCAATCTCGGTATTAAAGTCTCCTTCTTTATAATATTGCTTATTAAATGGAGCATCTATAAAAGCAAAGTTAGGGAAAAGTCTTTTAGCAGATACCTTACAAGCAAGTTTAAATAAATCATAGTTAGGATCAGCTGTATTATAGTTAACTCCTTCTTTTACTTTAAATATTGATACTGGGAATATTGGAGTTTCTCCTTTTCCAAGACCCCTATCTAAAGAAAGTAAGAAATTTTTAATAACCATTCTACCTTCTGGAGTTATATCTGTTCCAAAGTTAACTGATGAAAATGGAACTTGTGCACCTGCTCTAGAATGCATTGTATTTAAATTATGAATAAATGCTTCCATAGCTTGTTGTGTCGCTCTATCAGTTTTTTGCATTGCTTTAAGATAACTCTTTTCAAATATTTCATGAACTCTACTAGAACCTTTTTGGTAGTCACTAAATATAGATACATCAAACTCTATTGATTCTTGTTTATCTATTTCTCTAACAATTCTATCTATATTAATACCTGGAATAAATCCTTCTAAATCAAGGAAATCATAAATTGTTTGTTTAAACTGTTTTTTAAATGTTTTAAGTACACCTGGTGCAAGATAATAGTCTAAAGCAGGTATTGCTTGTCCACCATGTTGATCATTTTGATTAGCTTGAATAACTATACAAGCAAGTGATGCATAAGTTGAAATATCTTGAGGTGGTCTAACAAATCCATGACCTGTATCAAAACCATTTTTAAATAATCTTGCTAAATCTATTTGACAACAAGTAGTAGTACCCATTGCTAAGAAGTCCATATCATGAATATGAATTGTTCCATTATCATGAGCTTCAGCATATTCTTTCTTCATTAAGTATGCTTTTGCAAACTCTTTAGATACTGTCGCTCCATATTGTAACATTGTACCCATTGGACTATTTCCATCAATATTAGCATTCTCTCTTTTAGCATCTTCTTCATTAGCAGACTTAAGCCCAAGATTCTCTAATGATTTTAAGAACTTATGAGTTTTATTATCTCCGAAGAAAGATTCTCTAGATTGATTTCTTCTTTCTCTATATTCAGAAAATGATTTATATACATCATCGTATCCTTTACTAGATAATTCTGTTTCTATATAGTCTTGAATCTCTTCTATTTTAAAGCGATTATTTTTTTCTTCTGCATCTTTCCTTATTTTCTTTAAAACTGCACTATATACTTTTTGAATATCAGAAGAGTTATATTTCTTTTCTTTTTCACTCTCATCATCATCTACTTCAACACTATCAAAACCTTTTTTTATCGCTAAAGCTATTTTCGCTCCATCAAAATCTACTTTTTTACCATTTCTTTTAATTACTGTAACACCTTCTAATTGGTCGTTTAATTCATTTACTCCTGTCATATTTTACCTCCTATTTAAGTCAATTGTAAGAGTTGTAATTTAAAAAATCAATAGGTAATTTTAAGAAAAAAATCATGATTTTTATAAAAGCATTGATATATATAGTTTTCCTAAAAAAATTTAATTTGTTCGATTTACGACAATTTACATTTATATACATTTTTATATTTTTTCTAAAAATCATTTTTGATTTTTTTGAAAAAATATAAATTTTGACAACATCAATTTTCTTATTTTTCAATAACTATGCGCAAAAAAAATAATCATTTTTGATTTTTTTGAAAAAATGATTATTTAAAATATTAAAAAAATTAACTAGTTTTTTAAAGTCCCAATAGACACTACATAAATACCATCATCACGTTTATAAGAGTAATTAGTACCTGTTAATACCAATAAGAAAGATGGCTCGCCACACTTTTTAATATCAACATGTTCCTTAAATTTTAAAAGATTATTAGCAGCCTCATCAATATAACCTGCTCCAAGTTTTATCTCTATTGCTCCCCACTTACCACTAGGCATTCTAAGAATTGCATCCACTTCAAATCCTCTTTCATCACGATAAAATGTTACATCTCCACCTAAACTTTCTGTATATATTTTTAAATCTCTAATGCAAAGTGATTCAAACATAAAACCAAAAGTGTTTAAGTCATTAATTAAATCCATAGGTTTCAAATCAAGAATAGCAGTTGCAATAGAAGGATCTACAAAATATTTTTTAGGTTTTGTTCTTAATGCATACTTACTTCTAAGATTTAAATTAGTAGCCTTAACATCTTCAATAACAAATAATTTCTCTAAAGTGTTTAAATAATCTGTTAACGTAGGCCTAGATATATCATTATCACTAGTTTTTCTAATATCAGCTTCTATAGTTGAATTAGAAACTTGTGTTGATATATTTCTAGCAAGACTTCTTAAAACATTCTGCATTTTTTCTGTATTTCTTTCTACACCATCTACACTTCTTACCTCTTCATGTATTAATGATTTAACATATTCTTTAGCAATTCTATATTTAGCATCACTTTTAATGGAAATAGAAGCAGGCCAACCACCTCTTACAATAATACTTGCTATATCTTCAAGTGATAATTTTGATACTCCAGATATATCTTTACCTGCAAGTATATCACCAAAAGAAACCTCTCCAGTCGATTCTTTTGATTCAAATAAACTCATAGGACGCATTAATACTCTTGAAATTCTACCAGTTCCAGTATGCATTGTTTCTCCTTCACTAGGTTTAGCTGACCCTGTAAGTATGTATTGTCCTTTTAATCCAGTATGATCAACATCCGTACGAACAGAATCCCAAACAACAGGATACATTTGCCATTCATCAAACATCCTTGGTTTTTCGCCATTTAGAAATAGCGATGGTTTAGTATTTCTTATATTATCATACTCTTGCTTTCTATCTGGATTTTGAAATTCAATAACACTCTTAGCATGACATAAACCAGTTGTAGACTTGCCACACCATTTACAACCTTCAATTAATATAGCACCCATAATCTCCATAAGTTCATCTATTTCTTTATCCACAATCCTTGGTAAATATTTCATAGTATCCTCCTTTTTTTACAAAAAAAGTATATCATCATTTTACAAAAAAAGCAAATTTTATTTTACATTTTAAGAAAAAAACTTTCGTTCGATTTAATAATATTTTTTATCAATTTTTTTCTTGTTCTTCTATATAGCAAGCACCACATAAAGATTCATAAGAAACATCACTAGTATCATCAATAACAATACTATCTCCATCAAAAGTAAATTTACCATCAACTTTCCTAGCATTAAATCGTGCTTTCTTTCCACACCGACAAATAGTTGGCATTTCTTCTAAAGCATCAACCAATTCTAACAAACGTATTGAACCCTCAAATCCATTAGATTTAAAATCAGTTCTAAGTCCAAAAGCAATAACAGGTATATCCATTATTTTAGAAATATAAAATAATTCATCAACTTGTTTTCTTTTTAAAAATTGCGCTTCATCTACCAATATACAAGAAAGAGAAGAAAGGTTATCTCCTAATTTAGAAATAATACTATCATTATCACTAATTAAATAATCAACCTTTCTTTCAAGACCAATACGAGAAACTATCTTTTCATCACCTTTAGTATCAACACTAGGCTTTAAAACCACTACTTTCTTACCCTTTTCTTCATAATTATAAGCAGTCTGTAAAAGAATAGTAGACTTCCCTGCATTCATCGCTCCATATCTAAAATGAAATTTAGCCATTATTATTTATCCTTCTTATCAGTAGAACCAAATCCTCCAGTCCTCTCTCCTTCTGCATTATCATCATCTACTGTTAAATACTTTTGAAATATTGCTTGTGCCACTGCTTCTCCTTTTTTTATTACAACATCTTCATCTTTTAAATTAATACACTGTACAAAAATATGTCCTTCATTTTCAGGGTTATTATAATAATCAGAATCAATTACTCCTATACTATGTGGAAAACTAATACCTTTTTTAGGCCCAGAACTTCTTGAAACGATTAACAAAACCTCATCACTTTGCATATAAGCTTTAAGTCCTGTAGGAATTAAAGTTGGCTTCATTCCTTGCTTAAAACTAGGTAAAACTATCTTCTCGGCCGCTTCTATATCATAAGCTGCCGAATGTTTTGTCTTTCTAACTGGTAAATTAATCCCCTTATCTTCATACTCTTTTACTACTTCAAATCCTCTTTTTCTCATAACTAATCTCCTACTCTCTATCTTAATTTAATTTCTTTTCTAAATACTTTTTCTGTATCTTTGTTTTTTGGCATATCACGGCTTATAACAGAATCAATGATATAAGAACTAATCACATCATCATAACTTTCCATTGTATAAACAACAAGTGTATTAACACTAATAGAACCTAAAGAAAAATCCATCTTATCATCATAACACAAACAACCATCCTCTATATAAAAACAGCTTTTATCTTTCGAATTATAATTAATAACCTTCATTTTCTTATCACTGCCAATACTTATTAATAAACAATTCTTCTTAATACTATCAGTATCCACCTCCTGACCCTTTTTAAGTTGCTCTTCTATTTTCTTATAGTCATCTAAAGATACATTATAAGCGATAAAATTTTCATCAGCAGTATCATCATATATCTTCATAAAATCTTTATTAGAATATACATCATTATATAATCTTATCATATCATATAATGAACGTTCCTCTCTCTTATAACTATTATTACGTTCAATAATAACATATTGTTCTTTTACTTTATCATTAACTATTAAATCACTAGAATTCTTTTCCATCATTCTTTCTATTTTTCTGTATTTATTAACTTTTTCTTCTTGTGCTTCCCTAAGTAAAGAAACATTTTTCAAAAAATCATCATCACAATGTAGAAAAGAAATTTTTTTATTTACTATTTTATTATTTTTTTTTGAAGCATCTTCCCTTGCTTCTTCAAAACTATCAAAGACTTTATCTACATTAATATAATTACTACATCTACCATAAAAGTCATAATCAGGTTCTACTCTTAATAAATATCTATGTAATTCATCCTTCTTATAAGGGAAAACAACTTTATATTCACAAATAGTATTACCATACATATTATATTTTTCTTCCCTACCTACTACATAACATTTAGATACTATATAACACACTACTCCATATTCTCTTTCTAACTCATTAAGACCAGGGTACCATCCAGTTTGTTCTATAATAGGCATAACTGCATACTTTATTGGATAATTATTTTTCATT
This sequence comes from uncultured Bacilli bacterium, assembly GCA_944363705.1. Lineage (GTDB taxonomy): Bacteria > Bacillota_I > Bacilli_A > RF39 > UBA660 > Onthousia. The sequence goes on from CALVUY010000027.1 coordinate 11,697, forward strand.
GCGAACCGCCTTAATTTTATATTTATCCTCGCCATAAAGTTTATATACTTTTTGATGAGGGATCTCTTCTTTAAGAGATAAATTTCTATCAAGTTCTTCTAAACCATCAATAAGAACCTCATTGATAGAAGACGAAATCATATCAAGATAGTTATTTTCACAGAAAGAACACTCAGTTTTAGGAAGTCCCACCATAGAAACATAACCATCAGGTGACTTATATATTTGCAAAATATTATTACCCGTTATCTCTTCTAAAATATTAGGATAATTAGAAACAAATAATATTTCTTCTCCGCATAATCCACAAGGAACAATTCCTCTATCTGTAGATTTTAAATATCCTCCTCTTATTCTCTTATCCTTAGTTAAACCAAAAGTCAAAGTGAACCCAGCTTTTAATTTTTCTTCCATTACACTACTCCTTCTAAAATTTTACTATTATCTATGTATAAAACCTTCTTATTCTTTTTTAGACTCTTAGGAACATCAATAATACATTGATTACTACTACCAACATAATGAATCTTTTCACTTGCAAGTCTTAACACAAATCTCCCATCAAGTAATACATCAATATTATTTAAAATAGTATCTAAGTCTTTATCAGTCTTCTTCTGTTCTAATAACTCTTCCCATGTATAACCCGTATAAAGCCAAATAGTTTTATCTTTAAACTTTTCTCTAATCTCTTTAACTAATTTAGATATTTCTAGACGATTTCCTAAAAATAAAGGATCTCCTCCTGATAAAGTTATACCACTACACCAGTCTTTTTCTAACTCATCAAATATTTCCTTTTTAGCATCTTCATCAAAAACTAACCCATCATTAGAATCCCAAGTCATAACATTTTGACAAGCATGACAATGATGAGAGCATCCTGATACCCACAAAACAACTCTAAGTCCTTCTCCATTAAGCATATCGGCTTTTGTTATATTATGATATCTCACCTAAACACCCCCTCTTCTATTTTCTTTCTATTACGTTCATTTTTCTTATCAAGCCATCTCTTTATCTCTTCATCACTTAAATCATAATATTTCTTAACCCATTCCATTACGATTAAACAATCAGCATACTCTTCCAACAAATCTTCTCTATTCATCTTACCACGTAACCCCTTTGTAAGTTGTTGAGTAAGTTCTGCCATCTCTTCAATAGCGATAACTATGACCTTATCTCCTAAAATTCCCTTAGCTTTTTCATAGTTGTACATATTACATAGACTTCCTTTCAGAAATTTCTACCATCTTTGCATTACCAAGCATTGTATCACCATGAACTCTTGAGTAAGAAAGGTATCCATTCATTCTATCTATCTTTGTTAAATCACTACTTCCACATTTAGGACAAACATCCATATCTAATTCTTCATGACCACAATTATTACAGTAAGCAAGTGAAAGATTAACACCTTCATAAAAGCCTTTATCCATCGCTCTTTCTACATAAGTAAGCATTGCCTTAGTATTATAACTTAAATTATAACGAACATACTGTATTCTGCCCCCTTTAAATAGTTCCCAAAATCTATCTTCCAAATCTTGTTTTTCTATACCATTAATATCTTCCCAAACACCACAATGGAAGCTGTTAGAAACGTATTCACGAGAACTAACTCCAGGAATAATACCATATTTCTTACGGAATTGTTTAATCTGTAAACCACATAAACTTTCAGCTGGTGTTCCATATATTGCATATAAAATATTATCTTCTTTTTTAAATTCTTGAGTCTTCTTATTAATATATTTCATAACTTCAAGAGCAAAAGATCCATCTTCAACAATACTCTTACCATTATATAGAACCTGTAATTCATTTAAAGCCGTAATACCAAAAGATGCTGTAGAACTTTTCAAAATAGGTTCAATAGGCTCTTCTGGCTTCAAATTACCTCCATAAAAACCACCTTGACAGTAAGCTAGAGGATTAGTAGAAGCTTTACGTTTAGATAGATATCGATAAGTACGAATATGAATCCTACGTATCATCTCTAAGTAATAATCAAGCACTTCATAAAAATCTTTCTGTTCTTCTCTTGCCTTAGCAAGTATCATAGGTAAATGCAAAGATATCGCTCCTATATTAAATCTACCAATAAAGACAGGTTTATCATCTTTATCAACAGGTTCCATTCCTCCACGTTCATACCAAGGAGAAAGAAATGCCCGACACCCCATAGGACTAACAATTCTCTTATATTTCTTATACATCTCTGGAACATAACCAACTCCAGATAACGATAAATAATCAGGATACATTGTCTTTTCACTACATTTAATAGCAGTAAGAAAACTATCTCTTAACTCTCCCCCGTCACCATGCACTTTCTTATCATATAAGAACACAAGTTTAGGAAATACAGTAGGTCTTTTAAACCCTTTCTTACCTTGACCTTCTCTATGTACATCTAATATAGTATTAGTAATCATAACTGCAAACTTATCTTTATCTACACCAAAAGTAAGAGTAACAAAAGGATAATCCCCTCTACTAGAACTAACAGTATTTAATTTATATTCAAATCCCTGATAACCCTGTTCACACTCTCTAACTGTCTTCTTCCACGCATAATCCTCCGCTTCAGAAACATACTCTTTTCCTTTAATATCTAAATACTCTTTATAATACATATCATAACTTTTCTTAGCATATTTCTTTAATACACTATCTATCTCTGGAAGAGTAAAACCACCATACTGCATTGCCGTAGTATTAATAGTAACATCACCTATAACATTAAAAGCCGTCTGTAATGTTTTAGGTTCTGTATACCAAATATTACTCATCTCAAACCCATCTTTTAAGACATTAGCGATATCAAACAAACAACAATTCATCGTATCTCGTCTTGCACTCATATCATGAATATAGATATAACCATCTTTACAAGCCTCTATTTCAGCACTAGTTAAAAAGAATTTCTTATATAACTCTTTATTAAGACTATTATATATTAAACATCTTTGTGTAGTAACCAAAGCACTATCCATATTAGCACAATCTTTATCACCAATATAAGTAATAACTTGGCTCTTTTTATAGACTTCATCTAATATATGAATAATATCTTTCTTATAATCTCTATACTCTCTATAACTCTTTGCAACCAAAGGGTTAATAGTTTCAAGTGCTACTTCACAACAACTATGTACTTGTTCAACAGTAGGATTACTTGTCTGTGTTTCTAAAAGCTCAACTACTTTATTAACAATTTTATTCATAGCATCATCAGTTAAATCGACCATAACTCGCTCAGCACTAGCTCTAACTGCGTTCCTAACTCGTTCAGGATCAAACTTTTCTAAGTTACCATTTCTTTTTACAATCATAATATCCTTCATGTACATCAACTACCTCTCTATCTTACAAAAAATATTCTAACTCACAAACTAAAAATATTACTGTTGCATTTGCAACAATAATAAAAATTTGTTAAAATAAAAATTAAAGAGGTGTTATTTTCCATGAAAACTTTAGATGAAACAAGACTTTTACAATTTAAAAAAAATTTGTCAAGCTGTGTAAATATTAAAAGTAAAACATTTTACAATAAAGAATTAATATTAAGTTATTCTCCCATCAAAAAGAAAATAGGATTTATTACAGAAGGTAAAGCAAACATAGTAAAGACTGATAAAGAAGGAAATACTACTATTATGAGAGATTTAAAAGAAAATGATATTTTCTCTAATCTTTTCTTTCAAGATTCAGAAGACGAAATATATATAATTAGTAATGGGAAAACAGAAGTAATTTTTATTGATTATTATAATATTATTAAAAATTGCAATCAGAACTGTCCTTTTCATAACAGCATAGTTTTAACCTTATTTGATTTATTAATAGAAGATAACAAACAACAAAATGAAAAAATAGAATTACTTTCAAAAAGAACAGTAGAAGAAAAGATATTATTTTTTCTAAAACAAAGAATGAATGAAAATAATATTTTTAAAGTCACTACTTCTTATAAAGCAATCGCTGAATATCTCTTTGTAGATAGATCAAACCTTATGAGAGAATTAAAAAAAATGGAAGAGAAAGGCTTAATTGAAAGATATGAAAAAACAATTAAGATTTTATCTTAAATTTATATTGTAAATAATTAGTAGAAGCTCTCTTCATATAACCATAATAACTAGCTTTAACTCTAACTAACTTGTCTTTATCATAGATACTTAAGTATTTTATCTTTCTTTTAATCCTTGTTTTAACCTTATTATTTATTCTAATAATAAGCTTATTATTTCTTAAAATAAATCTATATCCTATAAAAGTAAAACCACTACTTAACTTATATATATTAGTCTTTTTATTAAGCTCTAACTTTTCTTTAACAAGCTCTTTTTCAATAACACTCTTAATATATTTTAATCTCTCTTTATCATAATCAAAGATAACTCCATCATCCATATATCTTATATAATATTTACATCCAAGTTTCTCTTTTATTAAATGATCTATTCTATTTAAATAGAAAATAGCAAGTATTTGGCTAGTTACATTGCCAATTGCAAGTCCCTTATGATAATTATATCTAGGTACTCTTTTAAGTTCATCTTTATGATTAATAGATAAATCTTTTTTAAGTTCTCTATTTATAATATTATCTATTTCCCTATTAACATACCCCATATTAGAACTATAAATAATATCTTTAAGTAAAGAAACTATTCTCTTATCTTCATATATTTTATCTAACCTTTCTATTAATATATCATGATCTATATTATAAAAGTATTTCTTTATATCAAACTTAAGGACATATACTTCTTTCCCTTTTCTTTTTAAGTTATTAATATACTTCTTACAAAGATTAAAAGCATAACTACTACCCATACCTTTTCTTGTCGCAACATTACTATCTATAAGCTTAGGTTCTAAGATGGGCTTTAATATATATTCACTAACCATTTGATTAACTATTTTATCAGTTAAATTCTCACTCATAATAACCCTATATTTAGGATCTTTTATTAAAAAGATATTATATTTACCATGATGATATTTAAAGTCTTTTAAAGAATTATAAATACTAACTAAATTACTAGATAAAAACAAATTATACTTAAATAATTTCTCTTTATGTTCTGTATTTTTAACTACAAGTCTATAACTATCAAGTATTTTATTATAATCAACTAAAGTATCATAACTAACACAACTCTTTTTCATTTTTAATCATCCCATAAGCAAGCTTTCTAATAGTAACTACATCACCAACTAAATCTTTATATTTCTTAAAACTAATTATTTTATTTAAGTACAAGTATTCAAAATAAAAATCTACCATCGAAAGGCTAACTATAAAATCTTTTATATGTTTCTCTCTTATTCTACTACTATCTCTATTAACAATATATGAATTTAATAATCTAACTAAATTAAATAACTCATCTTGCAAATTCTTTTTCAAAACACTTTCACTTTTAGGAAAATTTCTTGAAAACTCTACTACATCACTAACTAATTCTTTAGTATTTTTCATTATTTTAAATGAATCATTCTTCTCCATAACTGCAACACTCCTTAATATATTTCTTACTTTTAATTTTTAATTTTAGATAATCACTACATTTACTACAATAATATTCTCTTATCTTAGGACCAACTACTGCAATATTAAAGTGATATTTTTCTTTTAATACTAACAAATCATCTAATAGATATTTATCAAGTATAATTTCATCACAATATTTTATTTTAAAAAGATATGCCACTATCTTAGCATCAATACCAAAAGTTATAAGTTTATCTTTACTCTTAATAAGTAATAAATACTTAGCATAATCTCTTTTATAATAATTATATTTGTTTAAAGGTGTTCTTTTCTTCATACTAACTCCAAAAAAGAAGTAATACATAAAAACATACTACTTCTTACTATCAAATTATTTTAATATAGGGATAGTTCAAGAACTTTATTCTAAGTCCATGAACATCTATATTATATATTTAGGGCAAAGCCCTGGGAATTAAACTTGTTTCCATTCAAAACTTCCTCTATTTGTAAGCCTTAGCCAACAAAATACGGTGACACTAGATTAATTTCTAGCCTTAGTAGGAATCTGGACGGACGGCATTGTTGTTATCTACATTGTTGTTATTGAGGTTATCATTCTCATTCCATACATTAGCATTACCATTATTGAAATCGGCCGGCGAACCAAAAAGACCGAAACGTAGCCACAAAAGAAAGGGTAACACCAAAGAAAGAGCACGTCACATACAGTTTAATCCCCGAGGCAAATGAGGAGTCATTTGCCTAATTCTACCTAAGAAATCACATAGGCATTTTCAGCAGTCCCATCTCCAGACGTAAACCCGTTTTCAGTGGTCACATTGATAACTGGACGGACGGCACCGTCGCGAACTACACCGCTGTAACCGAGGCTACCATCCCCATACCATACACCAGCACTACCACTATCGAAACCGGCCGGCGTCATACTCCAATAATACATTTCAGAATCCCCAGGATTTAAATAACTATTTCCTACTACATACGAACTTTCACCTGCTAATGTTAATTCATCTGCAGTTATTAATCCTGCTTTTAATCTATATGAACCTCCATATGTCTCCTCTGTTGCAGGACAACTTAATGTTGGAGCATTATTCCCTGGACT
>CALVUY010000028.1 GCA_944363705.1 uncultured Bacilli bacterium
ACCATAATAATAGCATACTCTGGACTTACCTTCTTAACAAATTCTATTCCTGATGAAGAATCACTTCCATGATGACCTACTTTAATAACGTCTGCATCAACATTACTTGTTATCTCGTTTTCACTTAAAGTCTCAGCATCACCCATAAATAGAAAAGTATTATCTAAATAAGTAAGTTTTAAAACAGCAGAATAATTATTTAATTCACTATAACTATCACTATTAGGAGCGATAAACTCTAATTTTAGATTATCATCATCAAGAACAACTACTCCACTCTTAGCAGTCTTAACTTTAAGGCCTTTATTACTAATAGTAGTAAGTAAATCTTCATAAGTCTTACTAGTAGAACTAGCTCTAGGCATATAAATAGAACCTATATCAAAAGTATTAATAACTTCTTCTAATCCTCCAATATGATCAGTATGAGGATGAGTACCAACAACATAATCTATCTTTTTAATACCTAAATTATTAAGATAGTTAATAACATTTTCGCTCTTATAAGCTTCCCCTGCATCAATTAACATAGTTTCATTATTAGGAAGTTGTATAAATATAGAATCTCCCTGTCCTACATCAATATAATTAACTCTTAAAGTGTCTCCACTAAAAGTAGAAACACTTGTCATACCATTACTTTCTACAAAAGGATTAGCACATCCTACTACTAATAAACATAAACAGGTTAAAAATACAATTCTTATCTTTCTCATAATCTACCTCTACTAAAAGTATATCATACGTATCTTAAGAAGTAAATTATTTATACAAATTTGGAGTACAACTCCAAAAAATACAAAATCATATCTCTATCTCTTTAAAATAATTTTCTACCCCTTTAGTAATAGAATTAGCAAGTTTTTCTTGATAACCTTCTTTTTGTAATAAATACCTTTCATTAGGATTAGATATAAAGCCACACTCTATTAAAACACCAGGTACTCTTGTATTAGAATAAAGATATAAATTAGTCTTAATAACTTCTCTATCAGTATTTAAATCATTTTTAAACTCATCCATAATAGATTCTGCTAATACTAAGTTATTAGGGTTAATTGGATGATATAAAACTTCTGACCCACTAACACTACTATAGTAATGATAATTTATATGAATAGATAAATACAAATCACTTTTATTCTCTTGAATCTTTAATATTCTTCTATATAAATCTCCCCTTTTCTTAGCACTATCCCAACGACTAGATAAATCACTATCATCATTTCTTATCATATAAACAGTTGCACCTTTACTTTTCAACACTTTCTTTAACACTTTAGATATTTCTAAATTAATATCTTTTTCATAAAGATTACCATAAGTAGTACCAGAGTCCCTACCTCCATGACCAGCATCAATTGTTATAACTTTACCAATCAAAGTTTTCTTAGGTTTAACTCTAGCATCAACAAACTGTAATGACATAAGTAAAACTATAAACATAATTAAAAAAAGAACTTTATATTTTCTTATCATTATAAACACCTATTAAAGTATATGTTTAAAAAAAAAGAAGATACTTATAATAAGCATCTCAAAATTACATCTACATTTCACTCTTCTAATAAGAATTCAATAATATTTTTATGAATAATTCCATTCTGTGAAAAATCAAATTTATCCATTGTTATTACATATTTAGGATAATTATCCTGAATATTATTAAAAACACTAAATTCTCTTGCTACAACATTCTCATCTGCTAATATATAAGCTACTTGGACATATACCTTTTTTCCATCTTTCAAACAAATAAAATCAATATCACCCTTATCAAATGTTCCTACTTTTACATCATATCCTCTATAAACTAATTCATTATATACAATATTTTCTAAATAAGCACATAACTGTTCTTTTTTACTTATATTTTTTACTTGTCCTATACCTAAATCTGTTAAATAATATTTATATTTTCCATTTAATATTCTTTTACCTCTAACATCATATCTATCAACTTTATTTATTAAATAAGCTTTACACATATATTCCAAATAATTATAAATAGTATCCTTTGCAACATTCCTATCATTTTCTTTAAAGTATTTTACTAAGTTTTCTACTGAAATAGTCTGTGATGGTGTTGTCATTATATATTCTGCTATTCTATTTAATAAATCAATATCATTTATTTTAAATCTTCTAATAATATCTTTCATAACTATTGAATCATATAAATCTGATAAATATGTTCTTATTTGCCTCTCATCATCAAATCTAAATCTTTGAGGCATACCTCCCCAAATTAAATAATTTCTAAATAAAGAATCGTATTCACTTTCTTTTGCATTTTTTAAATGACATACTTCTTTAAAAGTAAATGGAAGCATCTTAAAACTTACATATCTTCCTGATAAATAAGTTGCTAATTCTCCTGATAATAAATCACTATTTGATCCAGTTATAAATATTGACACATTCAATGTTGCTTTAAATGAATTAATTACTTTCTCCCATTTATCTACATTTTGTATTTCATCAAAAAACAAATAATATTTTTTATTATCACTAATTCTATCTTTAACATACTTATTCAAATCTTTATAATTTCCAATAACTTCATACTCAACATTTTCAAAATTTATATAAATTATATGTTCCTCATCAGTTTTATCTTTTATTTCCTCAATAATTTGTTCTAACAAAACAGACTTTCCACATCTTCTAATACCAGTAATTACTTTTATAAGATCTTCATCATAAAAAGGCCTTATATCCTGTAAATATTTTTCTCTTTTTACCATCATAAACATTCATCCCTTTCTGTTTTAATTGTATCAAGAAAAATTTGTTTTGTCAATTTTGTCGTTTGAAAACGACAAAATATATAAAAATATAAATTTTGTCGTCTAAATTGTGATACTATTTTGCATCATAGTAAAAATTATTAAAATTAAACTACTAACTTTTCATTAGAATTGTGTTATGAAACCTCTAGTATAAAATATTATCTATATCATTTTTCTTCTAATAATTCTAAATCTTTAATTCCTTTATTATTAACTAAAATGTTCATTTGTTTTCTAGCAATATTATTTAGTTTTACTAATCTTTCACTCTGAGGAATATTATTAGCAATAAATTCTGCATTAATACTTTCCAAATTACTTAAAATAACTAAATGAAGCAAATCAGTATAATCTCTAATATTACCTTTAAGAGCAAGTGAAGGATTTTTATCTCTCCACTCTTTAGCAGTCATTCCGAACAATGCTACATTTAAAACATCCGCTTCATTTGCATAAGCAAATCTTTTCTGTTTATCAGTTAAATTAGGTACAATATAGTTCTTAACAGCATTAGTATGAACTAAATAATTAACTTTCGAAAGAATTCTATTAATTTGCCATTCCACTTTTTCCTGATAAGCAACATCTTTTTTTAAATGTTGAAATTCCTGAATAACATAAAGTTTAAATTCTGGACTTAACCAACTAGCAAATTCTAAAGCAATATCACTACAAGCATAAGTTCCTCCATTATTACCAGACTTTGAAATAATTCCAACTGCATTAGTTTCTTTAATCCATTTCTGTGGTGACATATAAAAACTATTTTTACCAGCTTCATTCATAAAGGTCTCGAATTCGTGACCTTTGAAATTTTTATTATTTAATTTTTCCCACAAGCCTAAATAAGCTAAAACATCTTTATTTCTCATCCAAGCATAAATAGGAATTTTAGGTTCACTTGAATTAGCATATCTAGCTAGATCTGTTAAAGAAATATAATCAGTATTCCCAACACCCATAACCCTTATCTTATTCTCTTGAACAACTATTTCTGTTTCAATGATATCTTTCTTCATAACGACCTCCTTATATATTAAATTAGTGTTCATTATATTATATACAGCAAATAAAGTTTTACTTTTATATTTTGAGCCCACTACTATTAACACACTTTGCATAACTTACAACTAGAGGTGTTATAATGTTAGATTCATTTAATGATTTACCTAGAGTTTTACAAGCCTTTATTGCCTGTCTCTTTACTTGGAGTATAACAGCTTTAGGTGCAAGTATAGTTTTCTTTTTTAAGAAAGTAAATAAGACTCTAATGGATGCTCTATTAGGTTTTGCAGCAGGAGTCATGATAGCAGCTAGTTTCTTTAGTTTAATTTCTCCTGCAATTGAAATGGCTAATGAGTTAAATATGACTAGTTGGATAGTAATATCACTAGGTTTCTTATCAGGAGGAGTTTTACTATTTATTAGTGATAAAGTATATGATTATTTGAGTAAATTAAGAAAGGATGAAAACAGTAGTAAAGCTAAAAGATGCTTTATGTTAATATCATCTATTACTTTACATAATATCCCCGAAGGAATGGCAGTAGGAGTAGCCTTTGGTTCTCTTGCTTATTCTCTAACTGGTTCCACTCTAGCAAGTGCCTTAACTCTTGCCCTTGGTATAGGATTACAAAACTTTCCAGAAGGTAGTGCTGTCTCTCTTCCTTTAAGAAGGGAAGGTTACACAAGAGGTAAAGCTTTCTTTTATGGACAACTATCAGGAGTAGTAGAGCCAATTGCAGCCGTTATAGGAGCCTTACTAGTCTTAAAAATACAATTAATACTCCCATTTTTATTAGCTTTCGCAGCAGGAGCCATGATTTATGTAGTTGTAGAAGAACTAATCCCAGAAAGTCAAACCAATAAGAAAAAAGACCTCATGGCCTTATTTACAATTCTAGGATTTATGGTAATGATGATATTAGATGTTGCCTTAAGTTAAGAGTCAGTCGACTCTTTTTTACTCTAAATAAAGTTTCTGCCCTGCTTTTAATTCTATCGCATAAATATCATCACTCTTACAAGTAAATATTAATTTAGGTTTAACTACTTCAGTACTACTACTATTATCATCAACAGTTGTATCAGTATCAGTCGTATTATTAGAAGAATTATTATCTTCTACTGGTTCTTCAACTATAGGTTTTTCTGTAACAGGAGTATCAGGAACAACAACTTCAGGTTCTATTCTCTTAAAAGTATAACCATTACTATTTAATATTGTAATACTATCATCTATCCATAAACACTCTGTAGGATTCTTTCCATTATTAATAGAAAAGTATCCTGCACTATTTTGATGCCACCCACTACCAGTAAACTTACCTCTACCACATTCCATATGAACATGATTACCACTAGCATTGCCCTTAGTTCCCTCTTCATAAAATCTTTCTCCACGATTTATTACCTTACCAACAAAAAGATTAGAAACATCATTATCATGAGCGAACATCATCGTCATATAATCAACTGTTCCATCAGGATAAATTACCGGTTCACTACTCTCTAACCACACTTCATTCGCATCCCCAGTATAAATCTTTCTAATAATACCCGTATAAGGAGCGATAATAAAATCAATTCCACTATCACTCCCTGCATCATCAATCGCATAACTATCAATATGAGTACCAGTCATATAGCCTTGTGTTATTCTCATATAAGGACTAGGATATATTGGTTTTTCCATTACTTATCACTCTCCGTACTTATAATATTAGACTTCTTTACTGTAATATAATCAGTATTAACTAAAGAAGAATAATCTTTAAGTTTACCCTCTAAAGACTTATAAAGTGTATCAGCACCTATAAAACTAAAGAAAGATACCCATAAACTATTAGGAAAATCAACACTTGTAAAAGTAAAACAAAAAAGTGTCCCCACTACAAAATTAACTACTAAATTATAAATAACTAAACAGCTAGAACATGGAAAATATTTCTTAGTTTTCTGAATAAAAGCACAGGTTATAACACTAAGAGCGATTGCCACAACTATCATTTGTTGTAATAGTGTTAAATTTAACATATACTTCACCTCTAAAATAGTCTATGACTAAGAAAAGGAAAAGAAACATTATTAGCCTATAAGCATCCTTATTACTCCTAAAACTAATATATGTAATGGATAATATAAATAGAAAAACACCTTACATTTCTTACCAAGTTTCTTATTATAAAAATAAATTAATATTAAAGAAAGCAAAGAAAAGTATTGCATCCCTTCTCCAAGTATTAATGTTGATAAACTAACTGATATAACAACAAGAGCAAAATTATCTTTAAATAAGTAGAAAAAACTAATAACAAGAATTCCTAACATTCCATAACTAAAACTTAAAAACTCTCCCATTAATCCCATAATAACAACAATTAATAGATATGTTATAGGTAATATAATAACTAAGTCCACCTTATCTTTAAAATATCTCTTAATTAAACCTTTACTTTTATCTAATAAAAACAAAGTTAAAAGTCCTAAAGCAAGAGTAAAGAAAATATTGTTTGCCCCTAAATAAATAGAACTACCATAAAAAGCATAATCATAAATAACTTCTGAAAATAAAGCAAGAACTAAAAGTCTAAAGAAATATTTACTAAAACTCTTAGTATGAACATATCCCTCTGTTAATAAAAAAGCAAAGATAGGAAAAGAAAGTCTCCCCACTGCTCTCAACAAATTATAAAAAGGTGTACCAAAAACAACGCCAATATGATCTATTGTCATTGTAATGATTGCAATAAATTTTAAATCAAAATTACTCAAACACTTTTTCATAAATAAAGTATAACAAAAAAATGCTTGAGGGGCAACGTACTTAACATACGCTTAGCATTTAACTACCTACCTCAAGTCTTGTATATATAATAACACAAACAAATATCAAAATCTATACAAAAAGAAAAAGTACTGTTTAATCAGTACTTTAGAAACAATAGATTAACGTTTACTAAATTGTGGAGCACGTCTAGCTTTCTTAAGACCTGGTTTCTTACGTTCTTTCTTACGTGCATCACGAGTAATAAATCCTTCAGCTTTTAATATCTTACGGAAACTATTCTCAGAATCTGCTGGAGTAGATGCATCATATTGTAATAATGCTCTAGTAATTCCTAATCTAACTGCACCAGTTTGACCAGAAAATCCACCACCAGTTACATCTGCATCAACATCAAACATATCACGAGTATTAGTAACATCAAGTGGTTGAGTTAAATCCATAACTAAAGTTGGATATGGGAAATATTCATTAACATCACGACCATTGATAGTAATTTTACCAGTTCCTGCTGTAAGTCTTACTCTTGCAACACTAGTTTTTCTTCTACCAGTTCCAGTATATACTTTTTTCTTATCTGCCATAATTTAACCTCCCTATACATCCATCTCGCTAGGTTTTTGAGCCATATGTTTATGTTCACTACCTGCATAAACAAATAGTTTTTTATACATCGCTCTACCTAAACGATTCTTTGGTAACATTCCTTTAACAGCTTTCTCTACCATTTCTTCAGGATACTTCTCGATCATTTCTTTTGCAGTTCTAGTTCTAAGTCCACCTGGATACTGAGAATGACTATAATATTTCTTATCTTCTAACTTATTACCAGTAAGTAAAACTTTAGAAGCATTAACAATAATTACATAATCACCACAATCAATATGAGGTGTATAAGTAGCTTTATGCTTACCACGTAAGATATGAGCAGCCTTACTAGCCACACGACCTAAAGGTTTACCTTCAGCATCAATAACGTACCATTTTCTCTCTACTGTTTCTTTCTTTTGCATATAACTTTTCATAATTTTCTCCTTTACTAAACTACTCAAACCTTCCCAAAGTTCAAGTTTTAGTGGGGATATAAAATGTACCGATTAAAATTATATCAGTGTTCCCCCATAAAGTCAATCAATTATTTGCACTTTTACTTTTAAATAATACTTTTTTTAACTTTTTGCTATCTAAAGTACCACAATTTTCGTTTAAAAACTCTCTATATTTTTCATCTAAACCATCAAAATAATCATCTAGCATAGGATACTTAATAGACAATTCTTTCATTAAAGATTCTAAATAATAAACATTAATATTTCTATCTATACATTCACTTTCTATATAACGAAATATAGGTCGATAGGCATCCTCATCATCTTTTGCAGTATATGATAACTCTTTTATTTTAAAAATTATATTATCATTATCTTTTAAACCTATAGTTCTATAATAATCAAGATAATAATATTGATTATCAGAATACTGTCTTCCTTCGTTAACATCACAGAAAATCTCTAGATTAGTGTCATAATTTTCATTAATAAAATCTTTAACTTCATTAATTAGAGCATATTTATCAACATTAAATAAATCTTTTATTTTTTCTTCTTTCTTTAATTCAATATAGCCAGCTAAGCATTTTTTCTTTTGCTCTTGATAAGATATAATATCATCCTTTTTTGTATCTATATATTCATTAAGGATATCAACTACTTTATCATCTTTTATTGAACTTAAATCTTTTGAATATCTATATTCAACAAGACTAGTAAAAAAATCTTCTAAATAGTTAATCTGCATATCACTTTGAAAAGAAGAAATATTGATATATTTATCAATCTTATATGGAAATATTAAAACTAAATCCATACTCTTATAAAATGTATCCCCATTATAAAGATTACCTATTTTTAATTTTAAAGATTTTGAATTTTTATCACTAGGTAATGCTATTAACTGATTAAGATCATTTATAAGAACATTATATTCTTCGCCTTCATAATTTTCTAATAAAGTTTTAAATATCGTAACTACTTGACTACCTGAATAAGTTGAATAATCTCGTTCTAATCTTTGAAATTTATTATATTCATCTCGTACTCTATATAACTCTTCATAAAAACTCATAATCTCACCTTCTTTTCCAATAGTATAAAGTAAAACTAATTTATTAGCAATAGACAAAACTAAAAAAATAGTGTATAATCTATATCGGTTAGTTCTTCGAGGTTTTAAATAAAAGAAAGGAGAAATAATGAATAAAAAGTCAGACGAAACAAAAATAATTGTTTTAGGTGGCTTAGGAGAAGTAGGAAAAAACATGTATTGTGTAATGCATGAAGATGAAATTATTGTTATAGACGCGGGAGTATCTTTTGCAGAAGGAGAACTTTTAGGTATAGATTATGTCCTTCCAGATTACTCATTTTTACAAGAAAACGAAGATAAAATTAAAGCACTACTTATTACTCATGGTCATGAAGACCACATAGGGGCTATTCCCTTTTTATTAAGAAGTGTTAATATTCCTGCTATCTATGCACCTAATCAAGCTAAAGAATTAATTAAATTAAAATTAGAAGACAAAAATATTAGATTTGATAATTTATTTGCATACGATGAAAATACAAAATTAAAATTTAAACATATGGAAGTAGAGTTTATTAGAACAACTCACTCTATTCCAGACTCCCATGGTATCGCTATAAATACTCCAAATGGAAGAATCGTAACAACAGGAGATTTTAAATTTGACCTAACCCCTATTGGACCAATGGCAGATTTATATAAAATGGCTAAAATGGGTGAAGAAGGAGTAGATTTATTAATAAGTGATAGTACTAATGCTCTAAACGAAGGAATGTCAATTAGTGAATCACGTGTTGATGATGCTATTATTGATATCTTTGATAAATACAAATATAATCGTATTATAATTGCAACTTTCGCTTCTAATATTTATAGATTAAAGCATATATTTGAATCTTGTTATCAACATGGTAGAAAAATATGTGTATTTGGTCGTAGTATGGAAAATAATATTGATATCTCTATTAAAGGTGGATATATTGACCATAAAGAATTATTAGTAACACCAGAAGTTGCAAATACCTTAAAACCTGGAGAAGTAACAATCCTTTGTACTGGTTCCCAAGGAGAACCCCTAGCCGCTTTATCTAGAATTGCGGAAGGAACACATAAACAAATTAAATTAAGACCTGATGATATTGTAATATTTTCATCAAGTGCTATCCCTGGTAATGCTTTAAGTATCCATAAAACTATTAATAAATTATATTTAAGAGGAGTTAAAGTATTTACAAACATGACTGTAAATAACTTACATACTTCAGGTCATGCTAACCAGGAAGAATTAAAACTAATGATTAGATTATTAAAACCTAAATACTTAATGCCATTCCATGGAGATTATAGAATGTTAAAACAACATGCTAATCTTGGAATTGACTGTGGTATTCCTAAAGAAAATACTTTTATTCTAAAGAATGGTGATAGTCTAATCTTAAAGAATCATAAAATAACAAAAGGAGAAAGTTATCCTAATAATGATATTTATGTAGATGGTTCTAGAATTGGTGAAGTTGGTAGTGCCGTTATAAGAGATAGAAAAATAATGGCTAGTGATGGTATTTTAGTAGTAATTGCGAATCTTAATTCTAAAGAAAGAACACTACTTACTAAACCTAACATTACAACTAGAGGTTTTGTTCTAGTAAATGAAAATGAAGAATTGATTAGGAAAATTGAAAGAGAAGCTAGTAACGTTATTACTGAAACATTAAAAGATAAAAAAGCTACATTTACTGATATTAAAAATCAACTAAGCTTAGATTTAATACCATTTATTATGAATCTAACTGGAAGAAGACCATTAATATTACCAATAATTCTAGACATAAAAAAATAGAGTTCAATCAAAACTCTATTTTTATTTTGCTTCTTCAACAGCCCTAGTCTCTCTTACTACTGTAATTTTAATAGTACCAGGATAGTTTAATGTTGATTCTATTTTTTCTTTAATATCACGAGCTACTCTATGAGCTTCTAAATCATCAATCTCATCTGGTTCTACTATAACTCTTAACTCTCTTCCTGCTTGCATAGCATATGCTTTAGAAACACCATCTATATCGTTAGCAACTTCTTCAAGTTGAGTTAATCTCTTAACATAATTCTCTAATGAATCATTTCTAGCACCAGGTCTACTAGCAGATAAAGCATCAGCAACAGCAACTAAAGTAGAAATAACAGATGTTGCTTCACTATCTCCATGATGTGATGCAATAGCATTTATTACAACTTCATTTTCTCCATACTTTTTAGCAAGCTCAACACCTATACTAACATGACTACCTTCAATCTCATGGTCAACTGCTTTACCAATATCATGTAAAAGTCCAGCTCTTTTAGCAAGAGATACATCTTCACCAATCTCTCCTGCCATAAGACCTGCTAAGTTAGCAACTTCAATTGAATGTTGCAAAGCATTTTGTCCATAACTAGTTCTAAAATGAAGTCTACCAATTATTTCTATTAATTCAGGAGCCATCTTAGTAATACCAAGTTCAAACAAAGCACTATTTCCATACTCTAAGATTTTCTCTTTAGTCTCCTTACATACTTTATCATAAACTTCTTCAATTCTTGTAGGATGAACTCTTCCATCTTTTATTAAAGTTTCAAGAGTTAATCTAGCCATCTCTCTTCTTAAAGGATCAAAACTAGATAATACAACTGCTTCAGGTGTATCATCAATAATAAGATCAACACCAGTAACTGCCTCTATAGTTCTAATATTTCTACCTTCTCTACCTATTAATCTACCTTTCATCTCATCATTAGGTAAACTAACAACAGTAACTGTTTGATCACTAGCAATATCTGCTGCATATTTCTGCATAGAACTAACAATCATTTCCTGTGCTTTCTTATCAGCAGTCATTTTAGCATCATTTTCTTGTTCACTAATATAAATAGCAATTTCTCTACTCATAGACTCTTTAACATTTTTCATAATCAAATCATGAGCTTTCTCTTTACTATAACCAGATATCTCTTCTAGTAAACTAATTTGTTCTTTCTTAATTTCCTCCACTTTTGCTTCTTTTTCTTGAATATCTTTTTGTCTTTGAATTATCTTCTCTTCTCTTTCATCTAAAGTAGATTCACGTTTTTGACAAATTTCATCACGCTTATCTAAACTAGACTCTCTTTGTAATAGTTTATTTTCACTATCTTTAAGTTCAGCTTTCTTCTCTTTAATATCTTTATCTACTTCAAGTTTTAACTGATAACTCTTCTCTTTCGCTTCCATAACGGCATCACGTTTTATCTTATCAGCATTTTTCTCTGCATCACTTAACATTTTATCTATTTTTTTAGAAGTTGTCCCTTCTCTTATATAAGCAACTAAAAAAGTTAATCCAAAACCACAAACTAATCCAAAAATTATAAGTAAAATGGAGAGTAACATTTCATTCATATTATACCTCCATTAGAATATACTTTAAATAAAAATCTAAACTATAATCTAATTATATTGTAAGTTTTAATTTAAGGATTGTCAAGGCAAGAAAAATAAGGGTAATGTAAGTATCTTATTTATATTTATCTTTTTATATAAAATTTTATTAATGGGAGACAATGATAAAATGATTAAGGTAAATATTGAGGAACTACTAAAGCAAAATAAAAAGAGCAAATACTGGTTATGTCAAAGAATGAACATAACTTCAAGAAATTTAAATAGAATTATCCGAGGTGAAACAACTTCTATAAGTTTTAAATATATAGAAGAAATATGTATATTATTAAACTGTACTCCAGGAGATTTACTTACTCTAATTATTGAAGAAGAAAAATAACAATTTAAAAGAAGTCAAATGGCTTCTTTTATTCTTTACTATTATTATCTAAACTAATACCATAATACTCTCTAACTTTTTCTTCTATTTCATCTCTTAATTCTAATCTATCTTTAAGTAATAACTTAACATTCTCTTTACCTTGACCAAGTTTCTCACCATTATAAGAATACCAAGAACCTGTCTTTTCAAGAATACCTGCTTCACTACCTAAATCAATAAGCTCCCCTTCTTTAGATATACCTTCTCCATACATAATATCAACAACAGCAGTTTTAAATGGAGGTGCTACTTTATTTTTAACAACTTTAACTGTCGTTTTATTACCCATAACTTTATCCCCAATTTTTAACTGTTCATTACGCCTAATATCAAGTCTAATAGTAGAATAGAACTTTAAAGCCCTACCACCAGGAGTAGTCTCAGGATTACCAAACATAACCCCAACTTTTTCTCTTAATTGGTTAATGAATATTGCAATTGTATTAGTCTTATTAATAGTACCACTTAACTTACGTAAAGCCTGTGACATAAGTCTAGCCTGTAATCCAACATGAGAATCTCCCATCTCACCATCAATCTCTGCTTGAGGAACAAGTGCTGCTACTGAATCTATTACAATTATACTAACCGCTTCACTTCTAACCAAAGCCTCACATATTTCTAAAGCTTGTTCTCCAGTATCAGGTTGAGATAAGATAAGTTCATTAGTATTAACACCTAGTCTTTTCGCATAAATAGGATCAAGAGCATGTTCTGCATCAATAAATGCTGCTCTTCCTCCAGCCTTTTGTACTTCAGCAATCACATGAAGAGCAAAAGTAGTTTTACCACTAGATTCAGGTCCATATATTTCAATAATACGTCCCTTAGGAAGTCCACCTATTCCTAAAGCAATATCAAGACTTAAACAACCACTAGATACAACATCTAACTTCATATGAGGATTATCCCCAAGTCTCATAACAGCACCCTTACCAAACTGCTTCTCTATATCAGCTAAAACAGCCTCCAAATTTTTATCTTTATTAACTTTACTAGTCATTTTACTCATAATGTCCTCCTCAAAAAATAATTACAATACCATTGTATAAAGTAAAATTTAAATTGTCAAGCATTTTTCGAACAAAAGTTCAATTTTAAAAATTCAGTTGATTTTTAGGCCAAATTTTCAAAATTCACATAAAAAAAGAACCAAATTAATCTTTTTTTGGTTCTAAAATAAGTTTTTTATTAAGATTAAAGTACTCTATCATAGAAATTATAGACATAATAGTTGCAAAATAAACTAGAAAATCTGCAACTCTAATATTCCAAAGTTCAAATGGTAAATTATAAAAGAATACTAAAACTAATCCCACCATCATTGAAGCAGTTTTAATCTTACCAGATTTAATCGCTGCCACTACTTTACCTTTACTAGAAGCTTGCATTTTAATAGCATCTACAACAGTATCTCTAAATATAATAATAACAGGAATAGCAACTGGAATAAATCCTTTATAAGAAAGTATTATTAAAGCACTATTTACTAAAACTTTATCAGCTATAGCATCTAACATTTTTCCAAGGTCAGTAACTTGATTATTTTTTCTAGCCAAATGCCCATCCAAGAAATCAGTTAAACTTGCTATTACAAAAATAACTCCTGCAATTATATATTCTGTCTTTATATAGATACCACTAACTTCAATTTGTGGAAAACTAAATCCCACAAGATAAAATGGAAATATTAAAATAATAATCATTACAATAGATAAAATAATTCTTAAAACAGTTAATTTAGTAGGTGTATTCATAAACTTCTATTCCTTTCAATTCACTTGTAACAACAGGTTCTCTATTTATAGTCTTAATAACAACTATTGAAATAATAATTGCCAGTAAAAAAATAACACCAGCTAGTACAAATGGCAACTTTTTTATTTTTCTTTTATACTCTTTTGTATAAGGGGACTGAATCTTCTTTGTATTATCTAATCTTTCTTCCTCATCTTTTTTCTTCTTTGCTTCCATAATATCATCTAAAGAAATCTTAGAGGTATGTTCAAATAAAAAATCATTAAACTCATCTTGAATCTTTTCTTCACTTAGTCCTAAATATTTAGCATATTCCCTAACCAGTTCTCTCATATAATAAACATCTTTAAATGCCCTTACATTAGCACTCTCTATATTTTCAAGATAAGAAACATCAACATTTAAATCACTTGCTGCTTCTTCTAAACTAACACCATTATTTCTTCTTGTATCCTCTAGATAATATCCTAACTCTTTCATAGACTGTCTATCTCCTAACATATAATTAATATTTAATAAGCCATGTTCTGTACCTATTTCTAGGTGACAAGTATTTATCTACTATTTCTAGTCCTTAAAAAAATTCATTTCTTTTCTTAAAGCTCCCCTACCATAATTTGGGTTTCTCACTCGTGGGGTTTACCGCGTTTCACATAATCTAGTTTCCTAGATGCTCGTCTCTGTGGCACTTTATAAGTCTTTACCATAGAAAATCCTTAGGTAAAGACTAAGCCGTTAGTGTTAAACACTACCTTAAGTTATTTTTTCCTTAAGCACGAACACTACAATCATCTCAGACTGTGTGAGCATGGACTTTCCTCTAGGAATTAATCCCAGCACTTGTCTAAAATACTAATTATCATCTCTACCGTAAACTTCTTTTTCAAGTTGACTAAGTCTTCTAAGAATATCAAGATTACTAACTTCAGTTGTATCAGTATTCTTTCTAGCAATTTCTACATTCATCTTAGCATTTCTTAAGTCTTGTTTTAAAGCCATAATTTCTCTTAATAATTCAGCTTTTTCTTTTTCTAAACTATCAATAATTGCAAAAAACTGCTCATAATCACCAATGATAACATCAAGAAACTGATCAACTTCTTTAAGACGATATCCTCTTGTATCAATTTTAAAATCTTTTTCTAAAATTTCCTGTGGTGTTAAAGTTATTTTATTCTGATACATCTAAATCACCAATCCCTTTACACTCTTATTTTAGAAAATATATCACTTTTTGTCAATCTTTTCTAGAAGAACTTCTGCATCTCTGTGATTTTTCAGTAAATATTTGACTTAATTATGTAGTTAATTTTCAGAGAAAATTTTACATCATATTATCATAATACTAAAAACATATTATAGTCATTTTTCAGTGATTATTTTACATTATTCATGTTGCGTTATTTCAAGTAATAGATATAATATATAATGTTACTTAAGGGATATGGCAACACTGAGGAGTGACCAGAGCATTAAGTAATGACATACAAAAAAGGAAGCATACTTTAAAAGTATTCGCTTCTTTTATTATTGTTTCCTTTTTTGGAGTCATAAAGCGTTAAACCTCGGGGTTTGGGGTGGAACCCCATAATGGCCCTAATGTTTTCTTAACATCATGTCTTTTCTCCAAGGATGATTTTCTGGTGGTATATATTTTTTCTTTTCAGTAGGATTATTATTATCAATTTCTTTTTTCATCGTTGTATTTCTATCTTGAATTTCTAGCATCATATAATAATTATCCTCTATTTTACACCAATATTCCGCATTGTAAGTTATTATAAAAGTACACTCAGTCTTTTTCATAAAACAAGTGACTTCGCCTGTCTTCGGATTAATTGGAACATAATATTTATTGTTATATTTAATAGAAGAAGCATTATCAATTATTCTAGTATACTTTTCAGAAATAATTAAATTTAATTCTTCTAAAGAATAATTATTAGGTTTCATTTTAGAAGTTTTAGGATCAATTTCATACGAAAACTTCTTATTCATTTTAGGAATAAATATTTCATTTAAATATTTATTTGCTTCATCAATGTCAGTAATTCCTTTACGTCTTAATTCGGCAATTAATCTATTTTTAAAAGTACCATTTTCTCTTTCTACATTTGGCTTTCCTGTAGGTATACTAGTTGTTTCTAACTGAATGCCTAAAGCATTACATATAGAACCAAACTGAGTAGTATCAACTTGATTCTTGTTATTAGAAAAAGAATTTCTATTATCTGCTTTAATCTTCTCAGGTATACCATAATTAATAATTATATTATATAGTAATACAAAGTAACCTCTAGTCAATTCTTCATATTCAAACCAACCAAATAAAACTTTTTTAGTACCTTTATCAACTGCTAGATGTAAATAGGTAACAACATTGCCAAACCATATTTTTTCACAAGCATCCATTTGAACTTCTTGACCAAAACCAAACTTGTTACTAGATTTTCTAGTATGTGCTTTTTCAAAGGAAATTTGCCTAGACTGAAATAATTCTACTATTTCTTCCTGTATTTTTTCTTCACCATTAATTGCTTTCTCCATTCTTTCATTGTATAATTTAATTGTTTCTTTATGAGATATGGGGGAAATAATATCATCATTAAGAAACTCCCTATACAAAGTTGAATATGAAATATCATATTTACCTTTGTATTTTTCTTTTTCACTTAATTCATCATAAAAAGCCGTAAAGTTATAATCATAATAATCAACCATATATAACTGTTCTAATTCTTCAATAATACCTCTGTCTATTTTTTTATCAGATTGCTTCCCACGATTTTTATGAACAAATCCATCTTTACCTTCGCTTTTATAAACTTTTATTAAATTGTAGATCTGTTGTCTTGATTTATGAAGTTCAACCATTGCTTCTTTTCTAGTCATAGTACCATTAACAACTTTACCAATTGTTTCATATGTATGTTGTTCTTTTTCATCTATAAGGAAAGTGCGTTTAAAAATATCTAAAACAAAAATGATACTAATATAATTTAGTATCACGACAAAAAGAATAAAGCAAAAACTTTAAATTTTAAGTTGTTCCATAGTAGAACCACAGTAAGGACATTCCATTTTGGGAGTGTCTTTCTTTTTGATAAATTTTAAAAATCCAATCTGTTCATTAACAATAAATTCAGGAACAGGGTCTAACTTGCCACATTTCTTACATTTGAAAATATATATTTTTTCATCTTTGCCAAAATAATTTTTGGCACTATTTAATAATCTTTCTATTTCTT
>CALVUY010000029.1 GCA_944363705.1 uncultured Bacilli bacterium
TACAGTATAATTTAGTTGTACTTGAGGTGGCGGAAATGATTTTCTATGGGTTCGGTATCTACCCACTAAAGGCACCACTTAATGTAATTAAATCCTTATAATGTAAGGGTTTTTATTTTGTTCAAAAAAATATGAAGATATGGTACAATATACTTACTTGGGAGGTATTGTTATGATTAGTAAAAACAATTTAGAATGTATAAGGGAAGACTTTAGTGATATTGATAAAGAATATAGAAATATAGAACAAGAAATATGGGGATTAGAAGAAAATCCAATAGTAAAAAAGTATATTGGATTACAAAAAAAGAAAAACGAACTTGAAATTAAAAGAAAAAATCTATATGGATTAATGAAATATGGTGGGTATGAAAACTGTAATCATTTATGGGGTATTTCTATGGATGAATATGGAGAATATGACTATGTTTGTGTTAAATGTGGTTTGAATTATAAGTCATTGAGATTAACTAATAGAGGAAAAGAAGATAGTCTTTCTTTTGATGAGAGAGTTATGGCATCTGTTTTAAAAGATCAGAGTTTTGTAAATAGTGCTGATATAAATTTAGTTTGTGATAAAGATCTTGCTATGGCTCTTTATAAAAAGATTAAAGAACATCATCCTGATATTGATGATAAAACAGCTGTTAAATATTTAGAGATAGCATTAGAAGATATTAGAAATATAGAAGTAAGCGAGAAAAGAAAGAAAAATAGAGCGAAAAGATTAGGATTAAGTAAAGATTTTAATAGATGGAAATAATATGTAATTATATGTTAAGGGAGTGATTAAAAATGGAATGTAATGTTTACTGCGATGAAAGTTGCCATCTTAAAAGTAATGAAAGTAAATATATGTTAATTGGTGCAGTTTATTGTCCTAAAGTAAAAGTAAAAATGATAAACGAATATATAAAGCATTTAAAAGAAAATTATAACTTTTCTAATACTATGGAGTTAAAATGGAATAAAATCGATTGGAAAACTGAGAAATTATATCTAGACATAATAAATTATTTTTTTAATCAAGATTACTTAAAATTTAGAGCGATTATTATTGATAAAACAACACTTAATCACCAAAAATATAATCAAACTGAAAATGATTTTTATCATAAAGCATATTATGAAATGCTAAAATACATTATTATACCAGGGAATACTTATAACATCTATCCAGATATTAAAGATACTCATTCATATTACTATCATCAGATAATGTTAAGTTTTTTGAGAGTAAAGTTAAGTGATAGTAATTCTAAAACAATAAAAAAAGTACAACCAATAAGGTCGTATGAATCTTCAATATTACAAATTAATGATGTTTTATTAGGTGCTCTATCTTACTACTATAGAAATATACAAACTAACAAAAGTAAAATAAGAATAGTAAATGAAATAAAGAACTTATATAATGGGTCATTAAATCAAACATCATCATATAATAATTCTAAATTTAATATATTTATATGGAAATCAAATGATGATAGAAACGAAAATTAAAACGTGTTTTAATGGCCCTTTGTCAAATAAACTTACAGATGATGAGTTATATGATTATTTTCTAAAAAATATTTATTATGAAGATTTAAAAATATATGGTACTAGTATAAAGATATTTACTACACCGGTTGAAGATAATAGAATGCAAGGATATTTTCATTTAACAACTAAAACTCAAAAACAGTTTGGTATTAAAATAAGAATGAAAGAACCAAGAGCTTACTTTATAAATTATATTCCAATTATGATAAATAATTTTGAAAAATGTAAGAACTGTAATAACAATAACTGTAATAAAATTAAAATTTGGACAGCTCCTTTTAAAAATACAAAACGTACTAAATTATTATATACAGATGATAACTATAATAGCTATATTATTATATTAGAGAGGAAAAAGAATGAAATGTATATAGTAACGTCTTATTTAATAGATGAACCACATTACTTGGATAAGATATTAAAAGAGTATGATAGATATAAAAAAACTCCTAATAGATAGGAGATATTTAGATAACTGTAAACGGATAACGCAACTTAAAAAAGTTGCGTTTCCAGGACTCATATAACTCTGGGTCATTGAGTAATTAAATTGTAGCATATTTTACATGTAAAGTCAAATGAATTCATTTTTTGCTACCACTTATATTATACTTATATTAATATTATTTATGAAAGAAAAAAGTTGATTAGTTAGAACTCTAAATAACATTTAAGAATATAATGTATCTTATTCTCGATTAAGACATGTAATAATGATTAATGATATTAAAAGTTTATGATATATATTGATGGGTAATAAAATTGCCTGTAAAAAAAAGTAATTGCAATATATGAATATAACAAATTTTAATAAACCTATTCTTTATTAATAAGTTTTGTTATTATGATAATAGTAGTTACATTATATAGTATCTCATTAGATTTAATGTTTGTTAAATAATGATATGTATATTAATTAACTTTAATAGTAGGAAACAGGTGATAACGATGAAAGTAATCTTAATGAATCAAAATAAAAAAGTGCTATTAGCAGAAATGGATGAGAGTAATACATTTCAAGAAATATATGAATATTATGATATTAACTATGCACCTTTACATTTATATAATGCTTATAACCAAAATAAAGATGTATTAATCGCATTAAATACATGGTTTAAAGGTAGAGGTATTCCAGCATGGCGCCAAAATATAGAAAAGTTATTAGAAAAGTTGAATGTAGCATCTCCTACAGAACTTTTAAATAAAGCCTATGGATTATCTTTATCTGATCAATATTGGATTAAGGAAGAACAACAAAACCTAAAATGGAAAGATATAAACTTTTTTATGAATGACTTTGAGTATAAAGATTATTTAGATGTATCACTAAATTCTAATTCTAGGGAATCAAGTACAAGAATCAGCTTGCATTCTCCTAACAATACTACAGATGGAATGATAAAAAAAGGATGGATTATTGATAAAGATAATAATAGAGTTTTAGTAAAAGGAACATATTCTATATCAGGATTAGAACCTATAAATGAATGGCTAGCTTCTAGGATTTGTAAAAGGCTTGATTTAGATTATTGTGATTATACTTTAGATATATTATCGGGGCAATTAGTAAGTAAGTGTAAGAACTTTTTAACTCAAGATGAAGAAATTATATCGGCTAGTGATATTATGAATTTAGAAAAGAGTAATAATGTTAGTGACTATGAAAGATATGTTAGTATTTTAGAATTTCATGGAATTAAAGATGTAAAGAAGAAATTATCAGATATGTATATAGTTGATTATTTAATGTTAAATACAGATAGACATATGAAAAATTATGGTATTATTAGAAATGTTAAAACTTTAAAATGGGAAAGAATAACACCTATTTTTGATACTGGAACAAGCCTACAATCAGATGTAACACTTCCATATTTAGATTTTGATAATGAAGAATATAAGTTTTTCCATTCTCATAATATGACAGTTAATGAGTTAGTTAATTATATCGAGTTAGAAAAATATGATTTAACAAAATTAGATGGTTTGAAAGACGAGTATAAAGAAGTTTTAGAAAAATATTCTGATGTAATTGAATTAAATTCCAAAAGGTTAGAGAAAACAGTAGAAGGTTTTGGTGAAAGAATAGAATTATTGAAATGTGCGAAAGAAGATAAAGAAAATCCGGAATCATAAAAACTAACCTTTAGTAGCATTCAAAATCATTAAAAACAAAGAAATAATCCATTAATATAAAAATAAATTGGAGGTATCTAGTGGAATGACATTGCCATATATAGAATATAATCTTTCAGACTTAAATGAGCACGGTGTGTTTATTAATCATCTAAGTAATAATATCTGTTATATTAATCCATCATTATCTGGACATGATTCTGATTGCATTCTTAAGACTTTTAGAACTTGGTTTAATCCAAATAATATATATTTGTATGATAGAAAAGAAGCTTTAGAAGTATTAAAAGATAATATAGAATTTTTATCCGATATAGAAAATATAAGTTCTGATGAATATTTTAATTTAAAACTATATAAATATTTCTATGATGTTTATTCTAGTGATAAAACTAAAATAAATGTATCTTCACAAGATAAGATAGATTTATCACTTACTACAAGTTATACACCTAAATATTTTTATTGTTATCATAATGTATATAATAGAGTAGAAAGACTTATGGATGAAGAAGATGAAATAGATATTTTAAAAAGTATTTTAGTACAATCTTGTGATGTGGATTCAATAGAACTAGTTTGGCCTAATACCATTTGTACTTCTAAATTTAATATCTATGAAACATTTTATAATTATCTAATTATGGATTATAACGTTCAGATTGTTCCTAAAAGGATATTTAATGAAGAAAAGGGAGTCTTTATTGATTGTAAATATAATGAATTTTTGGTACCATATTCTGAACTAAGATTAAAAGATGAAGTGATTAGTATAAGAAAACTAGTAAAAAAAGATGAACGATACAAGTACTTTAAATAATTTTAAAATAAAAAAGTAAATGAGGTGTACTAACTATGAAATGTAATGGCTTTGATAGTGCTAATTATAGATATTTTAATTTAAATAAAAGTGGAGGCTTTTCAGGTTATACTAATTTTAGTTATGGAGAACTAAAAGATAATGATATTATAAAACTTTCTAATAAAGACTTAGTTAATCTATTATTTAACAATAATTATTTCTCTTTAAAAGATGATATATATCCTTATCATATTAAAGAATATCCTAGTAATGAACCATTTGATTTATTCAAATATATTAGAATGCAAGATGCTATAACTTTTAAAAGAGATGGGGTAGTACGTTTCTCTTTTGGATATGGAGAATATGTTTTTATTAGTGACTTTATGAAAGAAAAAATGAACTCTAATATGCTGTCTACAAAATTACTTGTTGATACTACTATAAAAGAAGAAAATGAAAGAATGCTTAGCTTGATTAAGGAAAGTGAAAAAGTTACATTAAGTAACAGTTCATTAAAAGAAGAAATTGTTCCTTGTAATAGACATGGTTATAAATTTATAAAAGATATATGTTTTGAATTAGAATATCATAAAGGCGAATCTTGGGCTTTAACTGAACCTTCTTTATTTCTAGCACTATTTAATCAAGATTTTGTAAGACTACTTTCTAATAGTACTGAGATAGTAGGTAAAGGCAAAGAAGAAATATTTTTTAGTGAATATCAAGATAATCTTGATGAAATGCCTATAAGATATTATCAAGTTAAAGATGATGTTAAAGTAGATAGCTTAGGTGAACTTTTTAATAGTTTTTCCCTTAATAACTTTGATAAAGATTATCATAGTATTGTAGTAAGAGAAAATGCTAAAATGATAGATATTTGTAAAGTAAATAGAGATAATTTTAAAGAAGATGGTTCTATTAAATATTTCTATGTTACATATTGCGATGATTTTTCTGATAGAATTGCTGAAAGAGATATTTTAAAAATAGCAGTTAGAGTTCCTTATAAAGAAGCATTAAAAAGATATAAAATGGATTTAGAGTGTATTAAAAAAAAGAGACTATTTGATGAAGCAGAAGAGTTTGTTAAAAGACATAAAGCAAGTTATAATAAATTTATTAGAAAAAATAAAGATGTAACACCAGTAGACTTTCTTCTAAGAGAAAGAAGTATGTTAGAAAAAAGATTAGTTAAGACATTAAAAACACGAGTAGATACTATTAAATAATAATATAATTAATTAGGAGTATGATGTTATGCAAAGATTTAAAGCTACTAAAATAGCAAGTTTTTTAGGAATATTTTTTAATTTATTTTTATTTGTAATTAAATTTATCGCTTCATTCTTTACTTCAAGTCAAGCGATGATGGCCGATGCTATTAATAGTTTAGGAGATATTTTCTCATCTCTTATGACATTAATAGGTAATAAAATAGCAAGTAAACCAAGTGATGATGATCATAACCTTGGTCATGGTAAAGCAGAATATATTTATTCTCTTTTAATAAGTATTGTTATTATTGTAGTAGCAGTTACTCTATTTAAAGACTCACTAGAATCAATCCTAGTTAAAAGCGATTATACTTTTTCATATATGCTAATAGTAGTTTGTATTATTACTATAATAATTAAATTATCTTTATATTTCTATACTAATAAATTATCTAAGAGTCTAAATAGTTTACTTTTGAAAGCTAACTCAAAAGACCATTTATATGATGCCATTATTACGACTATTAACTTACTAGCAATTATATTAACTAGCTTTGGAATTTATTTTGTTGATGGTTTAGTTGGAATTTTAATTGCCTTATGGATTTTATATAGTGGTCTTAAGATATTTAAAGAAAGTTATGATGTCTTAATGGACAAAGCTATAGATGATGAAACAAAAGATAAAGTTTTAGAGGTAGTA
Organism: uncultured Bacilli bacterium; assembly: GCA_944363705.1. Lineage (GTDB taxonomy): Bacteria > Bacillota_I > Bacilli_A > RF39 > UBA660 > Onthousia. The sequence goes on from CALVUY010000029.1 coordinate 6,410, forward strand.
AAAAAATATAAAGAAGTAAAGAAAATAACTCATTTTAATGCCACACCAGTAGGATATAAATATCAAATATCTTTTACTATCTTTGTGGATGGTAATATGTCAACATATGAATCTCATGATATTGCTAATAAAATAGAACGAGAACTTGAAAAGTTTGATGAAATTTATTTAACAGTAATTCATGTTAATCCAATATAGAATAATATAAGTATAATTATATTTTCTTTGATAAATTCTAAAAATAATATATAATAAGTTCAAGGAGTGGTTATGTTGAATAAAGATTATGAAAAAGTATATGCAAGAACATTTTTAAATGAAGTTAAAAATTGCGTAAGACAAAATAAAATGAAAATTGAAGGGGATAAGGAAAAAGAGGTAGATTTAAAGCTAGAAGAAGTTATAAAAGATTTATCTTTTGAAGATAATGGCAATGTTACTAAGTATATGGTAAAGTCATTATTTTCTAACAATGCAGAAGAGACAGAAAGAGTATTTTCTACTTTAGTAGTATATTATGCTGCACTATATAATGATAATGTTGATTTACTAAAAGAGCTTTTAGAAAAGGAATTTAATTTTGGTCATAAAAGAAGTAGCCTTAATATAGGAGTTTTAGATAAAAGAATATCATCTAAGTTTGAAAGAGAAGGCTATATTAAATTAGTAAAATGCCAAAGTTACTCATTTCATAAGTTTTATCATGGTTTATCATATATCTATAGAAAAAAAGAAGATGAATTTTATATAGATAAGTTTTCTAATATTATGAAAAGAACACTACTTTCACTAGATAGTGAAGAAAAGAAAACACCTTTTGATGTAGTGGGGCCATGTGATATTGTAAAAGCATTAGAATATTTTGATGAGGATGCAATACTAAATGCTAGCACAGACCAAAGAAAATTTATTATTGATGAGAGTGATAGTTATTTAAAAAAGATGGACTTAAAAGATGTTAATAGAGTTAATAATTTTCTTAGAAATACTAATATTAAATTAGCATTATTTCAATTAATAAGACTTTTACCAAACTTTACTGATGATGAGATTTTAAAAATTGATGAATTATTTAATGAAAATAGTAGATTATATTGGGATTTAATAGTAAAAGATAGAGAAAATAACATTGAATATTTTGATGTAGATAGACTTAAAGATATACTTAATGGAAAAGACATTACAGTGGAAGAAGTAGTTACTAAAAGGAAAAGATTCCCATGGTTTAGGAGAAATAAATAGTTATTTTTTCTTTTAAATGCAACAAAAGTGTGATATAATCTACTGGTAGAAAGAAGGAGTAATATGGAAAAAATATATGTTTTTGGACATCGTAAACCTGATACAGACTCAGTTAGTGCAGCGATAAGTTATTCTTATTTAAAAAAACAGTTAGGTTTTAATGTAGAACCTCGTGTACTTAGTGCAATTAATAAAGAGACTAAATATGCGTTAAAATACTTTAAGGTAAAAGAACCGGCTTACTTAAATGATGTTAAATTACAACTTAAAGATGTTAATTACCATAAAGGATATTTCTTAAATGAAAAGAAATCTATCTTTGATAGTTATATTTATATGTTAAATGAAGGTTTAACTGGTGTACCAATAGTTGATGATAAAAATAAATTTAAAGGAATAGTAACAATTAAAGACCTAGCTCATACTTTTATTAATACTAAAGTAGAGAAACTTGAAACTAGTTATGATAACTTACTTAATGTTTTAAATGCTGAAGAAGTAAATAGAGCAGATGATGAAGTTATTGGTAATATATTAGCAGCAGCATATCGTAGTACAACCTTTATTAATACAGTTAAACTAACTAGTGATGATATCTTAATAGTTGGAGATAGACATAGTGTTATAGAATATGCCGTTAATTCTAAAGTTAAAATGATTATTCTATCAGGATTTAGTGAAATTAAAGATAAACATATTGAGCTTGCTAAAGAAAATGGAGTTAATATTATTAGAAGTAGTTATGATACTTATCATATCGCTAAATTAATTGGTTTAGCTAACTACATTAGAACAATGGAAAGAACTACTAAAGATGCAGTTTACTTTGATGAAAATAGTTATGTTGATGATATATTAGACGTTAATAAAAAATTAAGACATACTAACTATCCAGTTATTAATGGGAAAACAGGTAAATGTTTAGGACTATTAAGAATTACTGATTTAGATTCTAAGAATCCTAAGAAAGTAATATTAGTAGACCATAATGAAGCGAAACAAAGTGCTGAAGGATTAGAAGAAGCAGAGATTGTTGAAATAGTAGATCATCATAACTTAAGTAGTCTTTCTACTGCTAGTCCAATAAACTTTAGAAATATGGCAGTAGGTTCAAGTAATACAATTATTTATTCATTATATAAAGAAAGAGATATTGAAATACCTAAAGAAATAGCAGGTATGATGTTATCAGGAATTCTATCAGATACTTTAATACTTAAATCACCTACAACTACAGAATTAGATAGAAAAGCAGTTATAGAGTTATCTAGTATTGCCGAAGTTAATTATGAAGAATATGGACTTAATTTAATAAAAGCAGGTACATCACTTGATGGTATGAGTCATGAAGATGTACTATATAATGACTTTAAACTATATACAGTAGATGATAAGACTTTAGGTATAGGACAATTCTTTACTACTAACTTTGATGATATTAAAAAAGATATGGATTCATATCTTGATACTTTAGATAGAGAAGCGGAAGGTAATAATTATTCATTAATCGCTTTATATATAACAGATATCATTAAGAATGGTTCTTATGTTTTATTTAATAGAAAAGCTAAAGATATAATGGATATGGCCTATGATAAAGATATGAGTGAAGGTGAGTACTTACAAGATTGTGTTTCTCGTAAGAAGAACGTTGTGCCTGTAATAATGGCTAGTTTTGAGAAATAGTATAGTCTAAGCTATACTTTTTCTTTTAGGTAAATTTGTTTATAAGTGTCTAATTGACTTTATAGTCCTTTTAATTCTTTCTTTTTAATGATATAATTAATGAATAGAAAAGAGGTTATTTATGACAGATATTATTAATACAATCATTTTAGGAATTATTCAGGGAATTGCAGAGTTTTTGCCTATATCAAGTAGTGCTCATTTAATTATTTTTAGAGATTTATTTGGAATAGGTACAGATATGTCTAGTAAAACAGCTTTATGTTTTGATTTAGCTCTTCATTTAGGTACTTTGTTAGCGATAGCAGTATTCTTCTTTAAAGACTTTTTAAATATGGTTATAAAAGGGTTTACTAAAGGAGTTAAAGATAAAGATGGTAAACTATTCTTTCAAATAGTAGTTGCAACTATCCCTGCAGCAATTGTTGGAGTTTTATTTGAGGAGACAATAGAAAATGCTATTAGAACTAATTACTTATTAATCGCTACTGCCTTAATAGTTATGGGTGTTATCATTTATTTAGTAGATAAAAACTGTAAAGAAGAGAAAAATACAAAAGAAATATCTTTTAAAGATGCTATTATTATTGGCTGTTCTCAAGTCTTTGCCCTAATACCAGGCTTTTCTCGTAGTGGTACAACTATCGCTAGTGCAAGATGTTTAAAAGTAGATAGAGAATCCTCAGCTAAGTTTTCCTTTTATTTATCAGCACCAGTTGTTCTTGGAGCATGTGTTCTACAATTATTTGATGATGGAGCAGTTTCTTTAATTATGGAAAATTGGGCTATCTTTATTTTAGGAATTGTTGTATCATTTGTTACTGGTTTAATTTGTATTAAATTTTTACTACAATATCTTAAAAAGCATGACTTTAAACTATTTATGATTTATCGTATTATCCTTGCTATAATTGTTATTTTAACAGTAATATTTTAAGGAGGTAGAAAGTTATGCTAGATAAATCATTTAAAGAAATATGTGATGGTATTAAAAAAGATGTTAAAGATACACAGTTAGAAATTATGATAAATGCTAATACTAATTTAGTTAATCTTTATTATAGAATAGGAAAAGCTTTAGAAAAAAATAGTAAGTGGGGTAATAAATTTATTGATAATGTTGCCTTTGAACTTAAAGTAGGTAAGTTTAAACCTGAATTTGGTAGCAAAATGGGATTTTATTTGACAGCTTTAGATGAACAAGTAAAAGATGATAATGATAATCCATCTATAGGTATTATTTTATGTTCTAGTAAGAGCAATAAAATAGTAGACTATACTTTAAAATACATTAATAAACCAGTAGGAGTTAGTGAGCATAAAATATTTAATGAGCTTCCTAATAACTTATTAAAAGATTTTCCAATGGAGGATGAATTAAATATGTATATGGATATAGATGAGGAGTGATAACTTATGCATAATACTCTTGCTTTATTTATAACTTTCCTATTAGGATTCTTTATAATTATAGGCGTTATAATAGCATTCTTTTTAAAGAAACAGAAGAAGGTCTTAGACTTTATCTTTGCCTTTGCTCTTTCAATTCTAACAATGTTAATATTAGTAGATTTATTAGGACATACTATAGAACATTTAGGTATTAAACATATTTATCTATTTATTTTATTTACTTGTTTAGGACTATTAATCTTTAAAATAATAGATGACTTTGTTCCTGAACATGAAGATGCAAAGATGACAAAAAAAGAAGAGAAGAAAAATATTGTTCATATCGGTGTTCTTACAACAATTGCTTTAATCATTCATAACTTTGTAGAAGGTATGGCTATTTATTTAACTTCTGCTAATGATATTAATTTAGGTATAATGATGGCTTTAGGGGTTGGACTTCATAATATACCTTTAGGAATAATTATTACTACTACTTTAAACAGTGATAAAAATACAGGTAAGTATCTATTCTGTATAATTTCCTTATTTATATCAAGCTTCTTAGGAGGACTATTACTTTACTTATTAAATATTAATACTGTAAGCGATATTGTAATAGGTTCCTTACTAGCTCTTACTATAGGTATGCTTTTATATATTATTATCTTTGAGTTATATCCTAAAGTAAAGAAAACGACTAATAAGAAAATTACTATTATAGGATTAGTTACTGGTGTTATTATTGCCCTTATAGGAACGTTTATAGGATAGGTGTTATTATGTTTGATGCAGTTTGTTATGTTTTTCTTTTGTTTATAATTTATTCATTTGTAGGTTATATTGCGGAAATAATTAATTGTTCATTTAACTCTAAAAAACTAGTTTTAAATAGAGGCTTCTTTTTAGGACCATATTTACCAATATATGGTGTATCGTGTATTTTAATGGGATCCTTCATTATTAGATATAAATCTGATTTACTTACTGTCTTTGTTATGAGTGCCTTTGTTTGTTCAACAGTTGAATATATAACTAGTTATGTTTTAGAAAAGATATTTAAAGCAAGATGGTGGGATTATAGTGATAGAAAATTTAACTTAGAAGGAAGAGTATGTTTAGGCAATGCTTTTCTATTTGGAGTAGGAGGATTTATATTTACATATGTTCTTAATCCTTTAGTTGTATCTATGTTAGATAAACTTCCTATGTTAGCATTAAGAATAATTGCTATCGTCTTAATGGTTATTTTCTTAGTAGATGTTGTTATTACTATTACAACTTTATATCAAGTAAAAGTATCGACTATTAAATTTAAGAGTCGTGATGTAACTGCTGAGCTTACAAAATTAATTAGAGAAGAACTTACTAAAAAGCGTGATATTAAGACTAACTTCTTTGTTAGACATATGTTAAATGCTTTCCCATGGATTAAGCTTAGTGATTATGATAATCCTTTAAGTAAATTAAAAAGATATAGTACCAAAGGAATAAAGAAAAGACAAAAATAAAATGGAGGATATTTATGAAGATAAAAGAAGATATAAATAAATATATATTTAGAGGTTATGATATTAGAGGAATTGTTCCTACTGATATTGATGTTGATACTGCTTACACTATAGGTGTAGGTTTTGGTAGTAAGCTATATGAACTTGGTAAGGAAAATTGCGTAGTAGGTCATGATAATAGATTATCTTCACCTGACTTACATCAAGCTTTAGTACAAGGATTAATAGAAACAGGGGTTAATGTTACTGATATAGGGCTTTGTACGACACCAATGTATTATTTCGCTTGTATAAATTTAAAAATAGATTCAGGTATTATGATAACTGCAAGTCATAATCCAAAAGATGAAAATGGTTTTAAATTTGCATTTAAAAATTATGATAATGCCAAAGGAAAAGAAATAGAAGACTTTTATGACTTTATAAAGAAAGGTAATTTTCATTATGGTGAAGGTTCTATTACTAGAAAAGATGTAAAAGAAGATTATTTAAGTGTCTTAACCGATAATTTATCTTTTGGTAAAAGAAAAGTTAAAGTAGTACTTGATCCAGGGAATGGAACTACATCAATACTATTAGATGATGTTTTTAAAAGAGTGAATGTAGACTATTCTATTATTAATGGAGAAAGTGATGGAAGTTTTCCTAATCATCATCCAGACCCTTCTATTGAAAGTAATCTAAGTGAGTTAAAAGAGACTGTTTTAGAGAAGAACTTTGATGTTGGTCTTGCTTTTGATGGAGATGGAGACAGAGTAGGAGTTATTTCAGGTAGTGGTAAGTTTATACCAATAGATTATTATATGATTATAATTATTAGAGACATTATTAATAAAGTAAGTAATAAGATATTCCTATATGACGTTAAATGCAGTAAGAGTCTAGAAGATGAGATTATAAGACTAGGGGGAACACCTTATTGTTATAGAACAGGTAACTCTTATACTAAAGCGAAAGTTAAAGAGTTAGATCTTGCTTTTGGAGGAGAATTATCAGGTCATGTTTATTTTAGAGATAAATTCTTAGGCTTTGATAGTGGTATTTATGCAGGGTTAAGATTACTTGAAATACTATCTAATACTAATAAGAGTATAGATGAATTACTTGATGGTATTAATAGATATTATTCTACTCCAGAGACAAAATATAAGACTCGTGATGAGATTAAGTTTGATGTAGTTAAAAAGATAGAAGACTATTGTAAAGAAAAAGGCTATACTTATAATAATATAGATGGAGTTAGAGTAACATTTGATGATTCTTGGGCTAGTGTTAGAGCTTCTAATACAGGTCCTAACTTAACAGCAAGATTTGAAGCATCTACTGAGGAAAGACTTGAAAGTATTAAAAATGAATTTGAAGGATTAATCTTTAAGTACAATAAATAAACTAAAAACATATCTTATAATAGGAAGGATGACTAAAAATGAAAGTAGTTATAACAGCAGGAGGTACAGGGGGACATATTTTTCCAGCTTTAGCATTAATTTCTAAATTAAAAGAAAAAGATAAAGATGTAGAGATTCTCTATATTGGTACTACTGATAGAATGGAAAAAGATATTATACCAGAAATGGGTATTCCTTATGTAGGAATAGAAATGAAAGGACTAAATAGAAAGAATATCTTTAAGAATATAGATGTTATGAAGACATATTTTAGAGCCGTAAAGAAAGCTAAGAATGAGTTAGTTAAGTTTAAACCAGATGTAGTTATAGGCTTTGGTGGTTATATCTCTGCACCAGTTATATATTCTGCATCTAAACTTAATATAAAAACAATTATTCATGAACAAAACTCTATACCAGGTGTTTCTAATAAATTCCTATCAAGATATGTAGATAAAGTATTAGTATCTTTTAAAGAAAGTATTAAAGACTTTCCAAAAGATAAAACAATCTATACAGGAAATCCTCGTAGTGAACAGATAAAAGATATAGAAAAGATTAGTAAAACAACCTTAGGCTTTAAAAAAGACAAAGCTCTTGTTATAATAGTTATGGGTTCACTTGGATCTTTAACAATGACTAAGAAGTTAAAAGAGATATTACCTCTATTTAAAAATAAAGATTATCAAGTCTTATTAATAACAGGTAAAAACTATTATGATGATTATAAAGATATAAAACTAAGTAGTAATGTAAAACTAGTACCATTTATTGATAACTTAATAGGACTAATGAAAGATACAGACTTAATAGTAACTAGAAGCGGAGCCTCTACTATTGCAGAAATAACAAGTATAGGACTACCTGCTATTATGGTACCTAGTCCATATGTTACTAATAATCATCAATATGTAAATGCTAAGAGTCTAGAAGATGATGGAGCATGTATTATCCTTAAAGAGGAAGACTTTAATAAAGATAGTTTAGTTAATCTATTAGATAAGACTCTTAATGATAAAGAAAAATTAAAAAGTATGAAGAGTGCTATGTTAAAAAGAGGAGTATTAGATAGCTCTTCTAGAATATATGAAGAGATTTTAAAATTAGTTAGGGATGAGTAGAATGAAGGAGTTTTTAAAAGAAGTAGAATCTAATGATATAGGTAAGATTCAAAAAGATGTTTTCGCTAGTAAATTTACTACTTATAAAGTAGGAGGATTAGTAAGAGCGATAATATATCCTAAAAATACTGATAAGTTAGTATTATTATGTAAGTTAATAAAAAAATATAATATTAAGTATAAAATACTTGGTAACGGAAGTAATCTATTATTTAGTGATAAGACTTATGAAGGAGTTTTAATTAAATTAGATGAGTTTGATAAAATAGAGTTCTTTGGTACTAAAGTAACTTGTGGTGCGGGAGCAAGTTTAATGAAAGTAGCAAGAGAATCTATTAAAAAAGGGCTAGCAGGATTAGAATTCGCTTGTGGTATACCAGGAACTATTGGGGGAGCAGTTTATATGAATGCTGGGGCTTATAAAAGTGATATGGGTTATATTACTAGAACTGTTAAAGTCTTAACAGATGATTTAAAGATTATAACTCTAACCAATGAAGAAATGGATTTTCATTATCGTAGTAGTTTCTTACAGTCTCACCCTAACTATATATGTTTGGAAGCAACTTTAAGCTTACAAAAAGGTGATAAAAATGCTTTAGAAGAAGTTGTTAAAGATAGAAGAGAAAGACGTGTTAAATCACAACCATTAAATTATCCTAGTGCAGGTAGTGTCTTTAGAAATCCCCCTAATGCCAATCCATCAGGTAAGTTAATAGAAGATTTAGGACTTAAAGGACTTACTAAAGGAGGAGCAGAAGTTAGTGAAATACATGCTAATTTTATAATTAATAAAAATAATGCAAGTGCTAAAGATATCCATGATTTAATACTATTTGTAAAAGATGCAGTTAAAGAACATTATGGTATAGATTTAAGAGTAGAACAAGAATTTGTAAATTGGGAGTAAGTGTGATATATGGCTAAAGTAATCAAGAAGAAAAAATTAAGACTCTTACCATTTTTTATATTTATTATAGTAATCACTGTAATAGTTTTTGCGTGTTTATTTATTCTTGATACTAAAGTTAAGAATGTTATAATTACTGGTAATGAAGTACTTAGTGATGATGATATAATAGAATTAGCAGGACTTACAGATTATCCTAGTTTCTATAAGACATTAAATATAACTATGAAAAATAATATAAAAGAAAATCCTCTTATTAAGAGTGTTGATATAAATAGAAGTTTCTACCATATAATAGAGATTAATGTAGACGAATATGAGATTCTTTATAAAAGAGAAGATAATGGTAAGTATGTATTAGAGAATAAAGATGAGATTACTTTAGATAAAGAGACGCCTTATACTATACCTAGATTAATTAATGAGATACCTAATAAGATATTAAATAGATTTATAAAGTATTATAAAAGAGTAGATTTGAGTATAAGAGAAAAGATTAGTGAGATTAAATATGATCCTAATGAGTTCGATGAAGATAGATTTTTACTATATATGGATGATGGTAATAGTGTTTATATAACTATTACTAAGTTTGAAAGATTAAATTATTATAATGATGTACTACCACAATTAGATGGTAAGAAAGGTTATTTATATTTAGATTCAGGTAATCATTTTCAGATTATGCAATAAATAAAGAAGCACCTAGGCTTCTTTATTTAGTTTTTTTAACTCTTCTACACTTAAACCAGTATTTTTAGATATTACTTCTATAGATATACCATCTTTAAGGAAATTTTTAGCAATTTCTATTTCTTTTGCCTTAGCACCCTCTTCTAGTCCATCTGCTTTACCATCATCATAACCCCAACTACGAGCGGTATTAATCATTTTTTTCTGCATTATCTCATTATCATATACTATTCCAAAATCATCATCAAGTCCTAGTCTTTCTAATTCATCCACAATCTTCAACGCCTCCTTATCATCTCCTGCTATTTCTCTTAACTCTTCATAAGAG
>CALVUY010000030.1 GCA_944363705.1 uncultured Bacilli bacterium
TTTATTGAAGAAGAAAAGAAATCTCTTGAGGAAGGGCAAAAATCTCTTGAGGAAGGGCAAAAATCTCTTGAGGAAGGGCAAAAGTCTCTTGAAGAGAAAAGTAAAGTCTTTGAGAAACAACTTGTTTCAACTGCTAAAAAACTGTTAGATAATAACTTTTCTATTGATGAAGTTATGAATATTACTGGTTTGTCTAAAGTAAAAGTAGAAAGTTTAAAATAAGTAGTTGATAATAGCATATGAAATATGTTAATATATAGTTAACAAAAGAGATGTAAAGAGAGTTAGAATCGATTTTGTATTAAATAAAGATTTCTTGGGCGAGAAGTCTTTTTCTTTTCATTATTATTCTGTTGGTATATAATATAAGTAACAAGATTATTAGATATTTATATTTTATATTAGAAGGTGTTGATGTTTTTTGAAAAAATTAAGTGAATTATATAATACTTTAGATGATAGATTAATTAAAGGAATTAAAATTAATTCTAAAGAAATAGAGCCTGGAGATATATTTGTGTGTACTATGGGTGTTACTGCTGATAGACATGATTTTATTGATGAAGCGATTAAAAATGGAGCGAGTGCTATTGTTGTTAGTCGTGATGTAGGAGATAAAACAGTACCTGTTATTAAAGTCGATAATACTAATTTAGAACTTAGGAGACTTAGTGCAAAGTTTTATGATTATCCGAGTGAAAAAGCATATATTATAGGTGTTACTGGTACTAATGGTAAGACTACTGTAGCAGAGATTATTTATCAACTGATAGGAGAGTCTAGCTGTGCTTATATTGGTACTAATGGAAAAAAATATAAAGGAAAGAAAGAAAGTATTAGAAATACTTGTCCTGATGTAGATAGACTTTATATGTATTTTAAAGAGTTTATTGATAATGGTTGTGATACTATTTGTATGGAGGCAAGTAGCGAAGCTTTTTATAGGCATAGACTTGATGATATTAAATATGATATAGGAATAGTTACTAATATTACAGAAGATCATTTAAATATTCATAAAACAATAGAAAACTATGTAGACTCTAAGTGTCAGTTAGTTAGACAAGTAAAGGATGAAGGTTATTCAATATTAAATAGTAGCGATAAATATTTTGATAAGTTTAAAAGAGAAGCGAATGGTAATGTAGTTAGTTATGGTTATAAAGATAGTGATACTTTAAAGATAGAAGATTATATTTTAAAAAGAGATAAGACTATTATTACCTTTAAATATAATAATAAAATTTATGAAGTTATATCACCATTACTTGGTAGTTTTAATGTAGATAATTTAGCATCTGCTATTCTTTGTTTATTATGTAAAGGAATTAGTTTTGATGATATAATTAAAAGAGTTAGTAATATAAAACAAATAGAGGGTAGAATGGAGATAATGCCTTTTGTCTCTAAATATACAGTTATATTAGATTATGCTCATACTACTGATGCATTAGATAATATATTGACTTTTTTAGAGATGGTGAAAGAGGCAAGAATAATTACAGTTACTGGTAGTGCAGGGGGAAGAGAAAGTGCCAAAAGACCTAGTATGGGTAAAGTAGTTTTAGAAAAGTCTGATTATGTTATTTTTACTATGGATGATCCAAGGTATGAAGATCCTAATAAAATTATAGATGATTTAGTTAGTGGTTCTGATAAAACTAATTATGAGAGGATTGTTGATAGGAAAAAAGCGATATATAAAGCTTTAGATATAGCGAAAGATAATGATATTATTTTAATAGCAGGTAAGGGAAGAGATGATTATATGGCTATAGATGATAAGTATCTTCCTTACTGTGATTATGATGTTATTAAGAGTTACTATGAACAGTAGTTTACACTTATCTTTTTGTCAAGTGGTTGTCTTATAAGTGTCTATATGTTAAGATATAAATGAATATAGAAAGCAGTGATGTTTATGAAGAGAACCATTTATATTATTAATGCAATTTTATTTATGGGGTGTTGTTTACTTGTCAGTACTACTACGCCTGATGTAAAGGATATAGATGTAAATAATAAAATTACTTATGTAAATAGTGATGCGATTACAAAAGAAGAAGTTATTGAAGTTGCACCTGTTGAAATAGTAGAAGAAGTAGAAGAAGAACCTGAAGTAGTAGAGGAAGAAGTTCAAGAAGAGGTTGTAGAAGAGGAGCCTAAAGAAGAAGTAGTTGTAGGAAAAGATGAAGTAATAGAAGATAATACTCCTATTGATAGTAAACCTTCAGAAGAAGTTTATGTTCCTTCTATTACAGTTGGTTCTACTTTTAAAGGTACTATGAGTGGATATGGTTCTGATATTGGTAATTATACGGCTTCAGGACATTATATAGGTGATAGTATTTATTATCCTGATTCTACTTATGGTGATATTAGAATATTAGCAGGAGATGGAAGTATTCCTTTTGGTACTGTTATAGAAGTTAGTAATAGCAATGCTGGTAGTTTTATTGGAATTGTTTTAGATACAGGACGTAATATTGGATTTGGTAGAGTATATGACTTTGATTTATTGTTTAAGACAAGTAAAGAAGCGATAAACTATGGTGTTAGTCGAAATGTTACTTTTAAAATATTGAGAGTTGGTTATTAAAATTATTGTTATTTAAAGTAATTTGTGATAACATTAAATTAACAAAAGATAAGAAAGAAGGTTGAACTATGAAGATGTCATGTTTACAATATGTTACCGGGGGGCAGTTTTTATCCTTAAGCATAAAAGGCAGTTTAGTAGTAATTTAGTTACTTTCTTTCATTATGGCTTAAAAGAATAGAGGATAATTCTATTCTTTTTTGTATGTAATAATGAAAGGAGTAAGGATATGAAGAAGATATTATTAGAAACAAGTTTTAGTAAGATATATATGATAATAATGGTAATAATAACACTATTAATATTAGGAGGATACTTTTCTTATGCGATGTTTACAGTAACAAAAGAAAAAGAAAATGCTATAAGTATAGTAACAGGCAATTTAACTTATAAGTTATTAGTGGATGATAAAGAAACAAATACTTTAACAGTACCATCTAATAGTAGAAAAGATTTTATAGTAACTTTATCTAACCCTAATAATAGAGTAGGAAGATTTAACTTTTATTATGAAGGAAGTTTGCCTGAAGGAGTTGATATAGGGTATATAGAAAAAGAAGGAGTAAATACCCCACCATCTAGTACAGGAATAAACTTAGAGAAAGTAGACACAACAGGAAGTAGTAATACTTATATAGTAAGAGTATCAAATACTACAGAAAGTGAAATAAGTATAGAATTAGGAGTAAGTGTAGGATTAGATTATAATGATTTAGAATTACCAGATAATGGCCATCTATTAAGAAAAATAACATCAACTGGAACAGTTAAAGAAGTAATAGAAGATGATATCATGAATAGATTAAATTATGAAGATTCTGAGCAGATCTTTGTAACAGGAAGTAATCCTAATAATTATATATGGTATTCTGGTAAATTATGGAGAGTAGTAAGTATAGATACAAGTGATAATAGTGTAAAGTTAGTGACACAATGGAATATAAGTACAATATCTTATGATGATAATAGTAGTGCCTTTGATGGTAGTTACATGGAAGAATGGCTAAATGATACAAGTGTAGATGGCTTTTTATATAATTTAAGAGAGCCAGAGAAGTTTATAAAGATGGATAGTAAATGGAATGCAAGTCAGATGTCCGATACTAGTAAACCACCAAGTGAAGAAGAAGGTGGGACCATAGTAGAAGATGCTGTAGGACTTTTAAATGCTTATGAATATAATATGAGTGGAAATTCAAATGGGTATTTAAGAAGTAAATTTTATTTTTATACTTTAACTCCATACTCTTCTTCGGGTATTTATTATGTACCAGATTATGGATCTATTATTAATATTGCTGTTAATAATTCTTCATCAGGTATTAGGCCTGCAATAAATTTACAATCTGAGATTGAAATAGTAAGTGGAGACGGAAGTGAAAATAATCCATATATATTAGAAGGAGATAATGATATTAATTTATCAGGTACACTACTAAATACAAGATATAGTGGGGAATATATAACTTTTGGAACTGGAGAAAACAACTTATATAGAATAGTAAGTCATGAAACTGAAGGATTAACTAAAATAACAAGTGCGGAGCCATTAAAAGAAAATAGTACCTTTAAGACAATATCTTTTGGAGATAGTGTATATTATTCAAGTGCAAATACAATAGGAAGCTTTCTTAATGGAGAATATTTAACTAATGGAGAATATTTAACAAATGACCAAGTTAATATGATAGAAAATGATACTACTTGGTATTTAGGAACAGTGGCAAATGGCCAAAATTATAAATTGGCAAAATATATAGATACTAGTATGTCAGAATATGCTACAAGTACTAAGGCAATAGTTGGATTATTAAGGTTGGGTGAATTAATGTCAGGCCAATTTGATGCTGGTAACTCTAATACTTCTTATTGGCTTATAACACCTTATAATTTTCAGCTTTTACGCTATGTAATACAAAATGGTAATATATATCAGTCTTCTATAGCTTCAAATCAATATCAATCTTTCAAACCAACTTTAAACCTAAAATCAAATGTTATCATAACAAGTGGTGATGGAACTAAAGAAAATCCATTTGCGATTGAACTAGGATAAATATCTTAGTTCTTTTTTACGTCAAATATTTCTCTTTTACTTTAATCCTTTTCTTATTTATATTAAAATAGATAGTGTTAGAAAAGAGGATTTATATGAATGAAGTAATTATTGAAGAAATTAGTAAAGATTTAAATATTAGTAAGAAACAAGTAATGACTGTTTTAAAATTATTAGAAGAAGGGAATACTATTCCTTTTATTGCAAGATATCGTAAAGAAGCGACAGGGGCTTTAAATGAAGAAGTTATTAAATCTATAGATGATGTTTATCAGTATCAAGTTAATCTTTTAAAACGTAAAGAAGATGTTATTAGATTAATTGATGAGAAAGGTTTACTTACTGATGAATTAAAAGCATCTATTATGAAGTGTACTAAACTTGTTGAAGTAGATGACTTATATCGTCCTTATAAAGAGAAGAAAAAGACTAAGGCAACTGATGCTATTAATAATGGATTAGAGCCTCTTGCTAAGATTATCATGTCTTGTCCAGTTAAGGGAGATATTAATACTATTGCATCTAAATATCTTAATGATAAAGTTAAGAGTGTAGAAGATGCTGTAACTGGAGCTAAATATATTATCGCTGAATGGACTAGTGATAATGCTTATTATCGTAAGTGGATTAGGAGTTATATCTTTAAAGAGGGAGTTATTGTTAGTAAATTAAAGAAAAATGCTATTGATGAAGAGAAGACTTATAGTAACTATTATGACTTTGCAGAAACAATTAAATATATTAAACCTCATCGAATATTAGCGATAAATAGAGGTGAAAAAGAAGGAGTACTTTCTGTTAAATTAGATTATGATGTAGAGAAAATAGTTAAATATTTAGAGGCTAAAGTAATTAAGAATAAAGAATCTTTCTGTTATCCTATAATAATGGATGCTATTAATGATAGTCTTAAACGTTTGATACTTCCTAGTGTAGATAGAGAAGTACGTAGTGAGTTAAAAGAAAAAGGTGAGGTACGTGCTATTGATAATTTTTCTACTAATGTAGAGAATCTTTTACTTACTCCTCCATTAAAAGATAAAATTGTGCTAGGCTATGACCCTGCTTTTAGAACAGGATGTAAACTTGCTGTTTTAGATAAGACTGGTAAAGTGTTAGATATTGATGTAATTTACCCAACAGAACCTCATAATGATATAGAAGGTTCTAAGAAGAAATTACTTGAACTTATTGATAAATATAATATAGATGTAATTGCAATAGGTAATGGTACAGCATCTCGTGAAAGTGAAGCTTTTGTAGCAGAGGCAATTAAAGATGCTAAAAGAGACGTTTCATATATAATAGTAAGTGAAGCAGGGGCATCAGTTTATTCTGCAAGTAAACTTGCAATAGAAGAGTTTCCTGATTTGACTGTAGAAAAAAGAAGTGCAGTTAGTATCGGAAGACGTGTACAAGATGCTTTATCTGAACTAGTTAAAATAGATCCTAAAAGTATAGGTGTTGGTCTTTATCAACATGATGTACCTGTTAAAAAACTAGATGAATCATTAAACTTTGTTGTTAGTAAAGCAGTTAATGGTGTTGGTGTTAATATAAACACTGCTAGCCCTTCCTTATTAAAATATGTTTCTGGCCTTAATAAAAAAGTAATAGATAATATTATTTCATTTAGAGATAAATATGGTAAGTTTAAAAATAGAGATGAGATTCATAATATTAAAGGTGTTACTGATAAAGTATATGAACAATCAGTTGGTTTCCTTAGAATACTTGATGGAGATAATCCTTTAGATAAAACTTCTATTCATCCTGAGAGTTATGATAAAACTGGAGAACTTTTAGATTATTTAGGATTTAGTGAAAAAGATTTAGGTAGTAGGGAACTTGGTGATAAACTTAATAGTTTAGATATAGAGAGTCTTAGTAAAGAAATTGATGTTGATAAATATACTTTGACTGATATTATAGAGTCTTTAGAAAAACCTATGAGGGATTTACGTGATAATTATCCACAACCAATTTTAAGAAGTGATATCTTACATATAGAAGATTTAAAAATAGGTGATAAATTACAAGGAACAGTACGTAATGTAGTCGATTTTGGTCTATTTATTGATATAGGTTTAAAAAATGATGGTCTTGCTCATATTTCAAAATTAACTAATGAGTATATTAAAAATCCTAGTGATTTATTTAGTGTTGGTGATATAGTTGATTGTTATGTAGATTCTATAGATTTAGATAAGAAAAAAGTTAGTCTTAGTTTGTTAAAAAATAGTATTTAATTACTATTTTTTTTGTGATATACTTTATTTATAATAGGTGATGGATATGTTAGGTAAGATTGGTAGTTTATTTAAGAAAAGTGAAAATGATTGGATGAAAGTTACAGTTAGTATCTTCTTTTCAATTATTATGATTATATTTTTAGGTAAAACAGTTGCGAGTTCATATGCTATTCCTACAGAACTTCCAGATAGTTTAATAACAGGGATGGGGGATATTCTTACTGATAGAGTTACTTTATTTAGTGAGGGATTAAGTGAAGATGAAATTATATCTTTAGTACCATATTATGCTTATGATGGTAGTAATAGATATACAGTTTATTGTCTAGAAAAAGATAAAGATTGGCCAAAGAATGATAGTCCTAAAACTATTACTAAAAATGAAGTTCCTCTTGATGCAGGTTATGTTTATATCTTACAAAATGCTTATCCTAATAAAAGTTTGACTGGTAATGATAAAAACGATGATTATTTAACACAAGTAGCGATATGGTTTTATCAGGATAGGGTAAATGGTGTAAGTGATGATGTAGATGGTGTATTAACTGCAAATCAGAAAAGAGTAATAAAGAGTAGTGGGTATTATAGATATATAGAACCATTAATAACAGGTGCGGTGAATGCAAAAAATAATCCAGTTATAATTAATCCAAGTTTTAATATTTCTACAAGTGACTTTAAACTAAGTAGTGATAATAGATATTTAGTAACAGAAGAAATTATGGTAACTAGTAATGTAAATTATGATAGTTATGTAGTAAGTATAGATAATAGTGCAGTAGAAGTTCTTAATAGTAGTGATGAAGTGATAGGTACTGATACTATAAATAGTGGTGAGCCATTTAAATTAAGAGTAGATTTATCTAAGATAGATAATCCTATAAGTGTAAATATAAATGTAATAGTAAATTATATCGAATATGTTGCCTATAGTTATGATCCTCCTAGTGATATGGTAGATACAATGCAACAGTCAGTTGTGGGAACACTTGTAGGAGTACCTAAACAGAAGACCGTATCAAGTAGGGTTGAAATGCCAAAAGGAAGTTTAACAATTAAAAAGGTAGATGGTAGTGATAATAGTTCTTTGGAAGGGGCTAGTATAGAAGTAATTAGAAAGGCAACAAATAAGAGTGTGGCAAACTTTGTTACTACAACTGAGGATTATGTAATAGATAACTTATTACCTGGAGAGTATGAGATAAAAGAAATTTCTGCTCCTAATGGATATTATATAGATAAAGAGAGTACTAATGTAGTAATAAATGATAGTAATTTAAATGTTAGTAGTACGATTACTAATTCGAAGTATGAGGTAAGAGTTAGAAAAGTAGATAGAGAGACAGGAAAAGTAGTAAGTGGAGCGGTCTTAAATATAATTAATGGTAATAATGAGATAGTAGATACAATAACGACAACAGATGACTATGTTAGTGTTGATACTACTAAGTTAAGTGAAGGAATATATAAGATAGTAGAGATAAAAGCACCAGATGGATATGTAATAAATGAAGAAGAAAAAGAGTTTACATTAGATAGGAATCATACTAGTATTAGTGTAGATTTTGAAGATGAGAAGAATGAAGTGTTAATAGAAAAAAGAGATGCTAGTAATAATGATTTTGTAAGTGGAGCGGTGTTAAGGTTAGTTAGAGTTTCTGATAATAGTATTGTTGATGAATGGACTACTAATAATAAAGCTCATAGTATTAAAGGTTTAGTACCTGGTGAATATAAAGTAATAGAGATTTCTGCACCTTCCGGTTATACTCTTAGTAATAGTGAAGTACCTGTTACAATTACAGGTGAAGAGACTGAAGCGATAAAAGTAACATTTTATAATTCAAATAATCAAGTAGTAATTAATAAAGTAGATGAAAATGGTGATCCTTTAAGTGGAGCGAAGTTAAGAATTACTAATAGTAATGGTGATGAGATAGAGACATTTACTACTACTGATGAAACATATACTCTTGATAAGTTAAGTCCAGGTACTTATTATGTAGAAGAAGTGGAGGCACCTAGTGGTTATACTTTGAATACAGAAAGAAAAAGCTTTACAATAGATGAAAATACTACAAGTATTCAAGTAACTATGGAAAATGTAAAATCTTATATTTATATAGGAAAAATAGATGGTACTACTAATCAGTATGTAGCAGGTGCAGAATTAAAATTAACTAGTGAAGATGGAAGTTATTCTCGAAACTTTACTAGTAGTAATGAACCACTTAAAGTAGAAGTTCCATATGGTAAATATACTTTAGAAGAGATAAGTGCTCCAGCTGGTTATATTAAAACAAATGAAAAGTTAGATATAGATTATAATAGTAATAGTGATAATAATTTTGTTTATACAATATCTAATATTAAAGGAAGTTTAACAATAGAGAAGATAGATAGTGAAACAGGAGAATCTGTTAGTGGAGCGACATTAGAGATAAGAAAAGGTGATGATGTAATTAAAATAATTACGACATCTAATAGTCCTAGTGTTATAACAGATTTAGGAGAAGGTACATATAAGATAGTAGAAGTAAATACGCCTTTAGGTTATATAAAGAGTGGTAAAGAATATGAAGTAACAATAGATTCTAAAAATCCTAATGCAAGGGTTACAATAGAAAATGAACCTATAGTAGTTAATTTAGGAAAAATAGATGCAAGTACAGGAGAATATATAAGTGGTGCGACAATGCGACTTAGTAGATTAGATGGAGAGATGGAACCTATTACATTTGTAAGTAGTAATAGTCCATATCAGATTAGAAAGTTAGTACCTGGATTATATAGTTTAACTGAGTTAGAAGCACCAGCAGGATATGTGGGAACAGGCTCTATTATAACTTTTAGAGTATTAGAGTCTGGAGAAGTACAAACTGTTAATATAAGTAATGATATAACTACAATAAGTGTTAATAATAGAGTTTTAACGGTAGATACTAATGGTATTAGTGATTATAGTTATAGATTAGAAACAACTAGTGGAGAAGTAATAGATGAATTTACAACTACTGAAGATGTCTATACTAGTAGTGAATTAGCTTTGGGGGATTATGTATTAAAACAAACAGGAGTACCAGAAGGCGTGCTTATAAATAATAATCCAATATACTTTAGTGTAAGTAATAGTAATAATGTGGATATAATTAATTATGTTAATGATTTTACTAAAGTGAATATAAGTAAACTTGATATTGCTAATAGTGAAGAAGTAGAAGGTGCTCATTTAGTAATAAAAGACAGTAATGGTAAAATAGTAGAAGAATGGACATCTACAGATAATCCTTACTATATAGAGAAATTACCAGTAGGTAGATATACTCTTACAGAAACAATCGCTCCAGATGGTTATGTCTTAAATACATCAGTAGTAGATTTTGAAGTATTAGAAACTGGTGATATTCAAAGTGAAGTTATGTATAATTCTAAACCAATAGAAGTTCCTAATACAGGAAGTAATGCTACATATATTTATTTAACTGGGGGTATCTTAATATTACTAGGTGGTATTTTGATATATATTTCTTATAGGAATAAAAACAATAAAAAGTCAATAAAAAACATATAATATAATAGGTTCGGGTGTCAAATTTGACAAATATATAGATATTTGGTACAATTTTATTGTTCTTATTTGAAGGAGGAACTATGAAAAAAGTTAGTAAGCTGAGTCTTACGTTGGCATCTATTGGTGTTTTTATGATAGGCTTGGCTGGAGTATTACAGTATAAAGCTTTTCAAATAGAAGAGAATACTGTAGCTTATGAAACTGTGACAATGAATGATTTAAATGCAGGTAAGATAGAAGAAGTTAATAATAAGAATGAAAATAATACTGCAGAGCCTGCAGATGAATCTAATAATAATACTGAAGTAGAAGATAATACTTTAGATGATGTAGAAGAAGTAGTTATAGAAAATGAACTAGAAGATGTAAAAACATATGAAGAAGTTAGTACTGTTCCAGTTGATCCTATAGTTTATGATGGATTAACAATGGGAGAGTTAGCAGAGAAACTTAATCGTTCATTAAATTCTACTATTTCAGGAAAAGGATACTTAATTGCTAGTTATTCATTACAATTAGGAATTGATCCTTATATGGCAACTGCTATTATTCTTCATGAGACTGGATGTAATGGTACTTGTAGTAGTTTAGTTCGTGAATGTAATAATGTTGGTGGTCAAAAAGGTGGACCAAGTTGTGGTGGTGGAGCATATAAAGCATATGCAACATTAGATGAAGGTATTATGGGTTATTTAGATAACTTATATCGTAATTATTATTCTTATGGTTTAACTACACCAGAGACTATTGGTCCAAAGTATGCTGCTAGTACTACTTGGGCTAGTCAGGTTAATAATTACATTGCTTTAATTAGAAGCAGATAAAGAGCTTAGGCTCTTTTTATTTGCTTTTTTTCTTATTTATTAATATAATAGTTATATAAATAATAGTAGTAATGAGGTAGTAGTATGGTAATAAATGGAGTAGTTAATGACAATTTGGCAACTATGTCTTTTAATGAACATCATTATGTAGTAAAAAGAGTTTCAATGAGTTTTCCTACATTATATTATTTAGGACTTGAACCTATCTTTGGTGATTATATTAAAGAAAATGATACTTTAGTAGTTGCAGGTAGACTTAATAAAAGGGATATTTTGGAAAAAGAAGATACTATATACGGTGGTATTAAAATATCTAAAGATGAGGAGTATATAGATGTAAATGATATTACAGAATCTACTAAATATCTTAAAAATATAGATGTTAAAACAGGAGAATGTTTTAGTAGATTATATATAGATGGAGATGTTAGAAGATTAGATAAAGGTTTATATAGTTATGAAAAGGATAATTCTGTTGTTTTAGTTACACCTAATTTAGATAAAAATAAATTTAATGTTTTTGATTTGAAGAAAAAGTTAAATGAATTAGCTCCTATTATTGGCTTTAGTGGAATGGAAGATAAATTTAATGTTATATCAGTTAGAAAAAAAGATGATAGTAGTTCTTTTTTTGAAATGACTATTAATTTTGATAATATAGATTACATTAAAGCTTCATTTACTGTAGATGAAAATAATACTCTTAAGTTTAATCCTTATATTTACAGTGAATATTTTGCATCTAACTATATATTAAATAAAAATGAGAGTTTTATTTTCTCTTCTGCTTTTCCATATTATTTTTCAAAGAATGAGTTAATGTTATCTCTTAATAGTCTTAATAATAAAAGTGATAATTTTCAAAAAGTTTTTTCTAGAATTTATGTTGGAAGTGTGATTGGTAATAAAGATAGTGTAGGTTATAATAGTAGAAGAATTTAATTAATACATATATTGATTATATGTATTTTTTTGTCTTGTAATAGTTATCTTAATCATTTGTTTTTACTCATAGTATTTTATAGGAGGTTACTTACTATGAAATATAATACTAATGGTTTAAGTAATGATGAAGTTATTAAGTTAAGAGATAAGTATGGTACTAATGCTTTAGTAATGGTTAATAAAGATAGCTTTTTTAAACAGTTTATTAGGAGTTTGGGAGATCCTATTATTAAAATACTTTTAATCGCTCTTGGTATTAAAACTGTCTTTTTGATTCAAGATTTTGATTGGTATGAGACTGTGGGTATTGTAATCGCTATTTTTCTAGCATCTTTTATATCAACTATATCAGAGTATGGAAGTGAGAAAGCTTTTATAAAATTACAAAGTGAAGCGGAAGCGATTAAAGTTAAAGTAAGACGTGATGGGAAAACTTTACTTATAGATATAAATGATGTAGTAGTAGGAGATATTATATTATTAGAATCTGGTGATAGGATTGTTGCAGATGGAGTATTAATTAAAGGAGAAGTTAGTGTAGATGAGTCTTCTATTACAGGAGAGAGTAAGGAAGTATATAAAAAACCTTTTATTAGTGGTCTTAACCCTAATGATAATAATGAACTATTAAGAGGTAGTGTTATATATCATGGAGTAGGAGAGATGGTTGTTACTAAAGTTGGGGTTAATACTTTTTATGGTAAGATATCTTTAGAATTACAAGAAAAACAACCAGAGAGTCCTTTAAAGTTAAGGCTTAGAGATCTTGCTAAAGTAATTAGTAGAATAGGCTATATAGGGGCTTTTTTAGTAGCATTTTCCTATCTTTTTTCTGTTCTTATTATAGATAATAACTTTGATATAAGTAGAATTGTGGTTACTTTATCTGATACTTCTTTACTCTTTGCATATTTTCTTCAAGCTTTAACACTTGCAGTTACAATAATAGTAGTATCTGTTCCTGAGGGGTTACCTATGATGATAACATTAGTTTTGTCTAGTAATATGAAAAGAATGCTTAAAGATAATGTTTTAGTTAGGAAACTTATGGGAATAGAGACTGCTGGTAGTTTAAATATATTATTTACTGATAAAACAGGTACTCTTACTAAAGGAGAGTTAGAAGTAGTGGGGGTTATGTTTGGTAATTTAGATTACTATAAAGAAAAAGAGAGACTTAAGAATAGTATAACTTACTATGATGTATTGAAAAGAGCGATTTTGTCTAATACTAATTGTGTTTATGATGCGGAGAAAAAAATGTGGATAGGAGGTAATGCTACTGATAAGGCTGTTGTTAATTATTTAGGAGAGAATAATTATTCTGTAAGAATAGTTAAACAAGTTCCTTTTGATAGTAAGAATAAATATTCTTATACTAGAGTGTTAGAAGGTAGTAGAGAGATAACTTATTATAAGGGGGCACCTGAAGTATTGCTTGATAAATGTAAATATTATATTTCATCTAGTGGAAGGAGTGTTCCTTTTGTTAATAAAAATAGAATTGTTAATATAATTGATGAATATGCATCTAAAGGTATTAGAGTCTTAATGCTTGCAATGGATGAAGGTAAGGAATTAACTTTTATATCTTTATTATTTATTAAAGATGAGTTAAGAGAAGAAGTAAAGGATGGAATAGAGTTAGTTAGAAAAGCTGGTATTAAGACTGTTATGATAACAGGTGATAATAAAGTAACTGCTAAGTCTATTGCAAAAGATGCTGGAATTATTAATAGTGATAGAGATATTGTTCTTACTAGTAGTGAGTTAAATAGTATGAGTGATGAAAAGGTTAAAGAGATTATTCCTAATTTATGTGTTGTGGCAAGGGCTTTACCTACTGATAAGAGTAGATTAGTAAGACTAAGTCAAGAGTTAGGTATTGTTGTAGGTATGACAGGAGATGGTGTTAATGATGCTCCTGCTTTAAAATCTAGTGATGTTGGTTTTAGTATGGGAAGTGGTACTGAAGTTGCTAAGGAAGCATCTGATATAATTTTACTTGATAATAACTTTAATTCTATTGTAAGGGCTATACTTTATGGTAGAACAGTCTTTAAAAGTATTCGTAAATTTATTATCTTTCAATTAACAGTTAATTTCTGTGCTGTTTTCTTATCAATAGTAGGACCATTTATTGGGGTTGCTAATCCTGTTACTGTTATTCAAATGCTTTGGGTTAATATGGTTATGGATACTCTTGCAGGAATTGCCTTTTCTTATGAAGCACCTCTTTTAGAATATATGGAAGAACCTCCTAAAAAACGTGATGAGAAAATCTTAAATAGTTATATGATTCATGAGATTGTCTTTACTAGTATTTATTCTTTCTTACTTTGTATCTTCTTCTTAAAAAGTCCTTTTATTCATTCCTTCTTTAGAGCGGGAAAAAATGATATATACTTTATGAGTGCTTTCTTTGGTCTTTTCATCTTTATGATGATATTTAATAGCTTTAATGCTAGGACAAGTCGTCTTAATATTTTCGCTAACCTTCTTTCTAATAAAGTCTTTTTAGGAGTAATTATCTTTATAGTAATAGTACAAGTACTTCTTATTTATTATGGAGGAGATTTGTTTAGAACAACATCTCTTAGTCTAAAAGAAATAGAGATAATGTTAGTATGTGCTTTTTCTGTTATACCTGTAGAGTTCTTTAGAAAAATATACCTTAAAAATAAAGGAAAATTAGGTTGTGTTTAAGAAATATTAGTTGTATAATAAAAACACGACTGGGGGAAGAGTATGGAAAAGCTTAGAATTATGAGTTTTGATTTAGATTCTTTTACTTTGGTTAAAAGTAAAGAAGAAAGATCTAAAAGAGTAATAGATTATGTTAGAAAAACAGATGTTGACTTGGGAATATTACAAGGAAATAATAATTTATTATATGACCTTTCTACTATGTTAAATGGGTATGATATTATTTATGATTATTACAATAACCTGTTTTTAATGAGAACTATATTAGATGTTGTTGATAATTTTCCTTCGGTAGATTATAGTGCTTTTGTTACTAAATTTATGGATGAGATGATAGCTTTTTGTAGCATTCAAAAACGTAAGAAAGAGAGTTTAGGAAAGCTTAGAGATATATTTAGAGAATATGAAAATATAGACCATAAGGTCTTGGCAGGAACATTACCAAATGTAAATATAGATAGTTTTTGTAATAAATATAATCTTGATAATATTTGTAGTGGGCCTAGAAGTAATCATATCCTTGTATCTAAAGGGTTAGATGCTAGAGTAGTAGATAGTCCTATGATGGAATCAGTAGAAGTACAACCTATGGTTGTTGATATTACTTATAAGAAAGTGAGAAACGATTATGAAAAATTTAAAAATACTTAGTATGAATTTAGGAAGAGGTTTTGTTCCTGTTAAAGATAAGGCTAAAAGACAATATTTAATAGATTTTATTAAAAAAGTAGATTATGATATTGTTATGTTACAAGGTAATAGAATAGGAAGTAATAGGCTTTTTAAAGATTTAGGATATAGTTATGCTGATTCTTCTAAAAATGTGATTACTCTTGTATCCAAGAGAAAAATTGCTGAAAATAGTTCTACTGATGAATTAAATTGTTCAATTATTTCTAATATTACTAATCCCGTAGAACTTATTAATGTAAATTGTAAAGATAGTAAGAATTTTGATGATGTTTTTAATATATGTGATTATTATAGTAGACAAGATAGTAAAGGTTTTGTTAGGAGTAGAATAGTTGCAGGGAGATTTCCAAGAGAAGTTGATACAAATGAATTTTGTGATGCATTTGATTTAGAAGATATTTCTACTTTAGTAGGACAGGAGACATATGTTAAAAATAATAGAGAGATGTTAAATCATTTCTTTATATCTAGAAATTTAGAGGCAGAAAGCGTTCATAAGTTAGTAGGAATGACGGAAGTGTCTAAAATAGGGGAAGCTTATCCTATAGAGGTAACTTTGAAGAAAGTATTGAAATAACTTTCTTTTTCTTTAGTTTTCTGTTAAAATTTTAATTGTTTTGAGGTGATTGTATGCTACAAGTAAATAATGTAAGTTTAAAGTTTGATAAAAGAACTTTGTTTAGTGATGTTAATTTAAAATTTACTAATGGTAATTGTTATGGAATAATAGGAGCGAATGGTGCTGGTAAAAGTACTTTTTTAAAGCTTCTTACAGGAGAGATTG
>CALVUY010000031.1 GCA_944363705.1 uncultured Bacilli bacterium
GGTTAGAAAAATGGAGTCTTGTTATAACTCCATATGCTAACTAAAATTGTAAGATTTATTTTTGAAAATTCCCTAATGTATAAAAAATAGAAATATGTAAATAATAAAAATAATTAGCACTTTAACTTGACAAGTGCTAAAATTAGTGTTATAACATAATTGTAATGAGAAAGGAAAGTGATAATATATGTTACCAACAAGATTTTATTTTGATAATGCATTAGATCAATTTTTTGAGAATGAAGGAAGTAAGATGAAATGTGATATCTATGAAAAAGATAACACATACCATGTAGAAATGGATTTACCAGGATTTAAGAAAGAAGAAATTAAAGTAGAATGTAACAAAGGAAACTTAGTTATAACTGCTGAGAAATCTGAAAATATTGAAGATAAAGATGAAGATAAAAAATATCTACGTCGTGAAAGAGTTTATGGTAAATACTCTAGAAGCTTCTATCTAGGAGATATTAAAGAAGATGCTATTGAAGCTAAATTCGATAATGGTACATTAAGTATTTCTATTCCAAAAATTGATGAAAATGAAAATAAAAGACTTATTGATATAAAATAATTAAAAGGCCAAGTTACTGGTCTTTTTTTATATCCCAAAAATAGATAAATAAAGTATTTAAAATAATTCCTAATATTACTAAATCTATAATAATAAAATTAGTCTTAAAGTAATCATAATTTAGTGTATACATTAAACTATTGGCTCTATAATCTGTATATAATTTAACTACTATTATTCCTAAATAAAACGTTAATGCAAAAGAAATTAAATTATAACTAACTAATTCTTTATAAATATCTTTTCTACTAAGTACTGTAAATATATTAATTAAAACAAATAAACCACACATAACAAGAAAAGATATACCAAAAACACCACAATTAAATACTACACCTAATAGTAAACAGACAAATATAACAAATAAAACTACAGAAATTAATCTTAGATAATAAGCAATACTTTTAAGCATGAGCAAGTCCTCTATCTAATCCATCCGCTATCTCATTTTTAAACTCTTCTTTAAATCTAGGTAATTCTTTCTTAATAACATCAGGATATACATTTTTAGTATTTTCTATCGCTTTCTCAATATCAAAGATATTTACCTCTTTCCTATTATTATAAATAGCATAAGAAAAAGCTTGTTGTAAAATAGTTAGAGTTACATCAGGATATCTTGACCCTATTTCATATATTCTTCTATATTCACTAGTAAGATCAGTAAGAAAAGCCATAATCTTTTGTTTAACATAAGGATCATACATCAACTTAGCACCTGTTTTCTTCTCTATTTTAGGAAGTGTACCCATACAAATAGCAATAGTCTGCTCTCTTGTAGGTTCTAACACTTCTACCTTTTGAAAACGTCTAACAAAAGCTTTATCCCTTAAAATATATCTTTCATACTCTTCAGTAGTAGTCGCTCCAATAACTTTAATATCTCCTCTATCAAGTCCTGGCTTAAACATATTAGCAAAGTCAAGAGACTCACCCTTACTTCCCATTAATGTATGAATCTCATCAATAAATAATATTAAGTTAGTATATTCTTTTAACTCATCTAAAAGTATTTGTATTTTACTCTCACCTGTATCAGGATCTGTTCCAAGTAAAGCAGAAGTATTAACTTTAATAATCTGATACCCCTTTAGGGCATCAGGAACATTACCTAACTGAATCCGATAAGCAAGACCTTCAACAATAGCAGTTTTACCAACACCAGGTTTACCTGTTAAAATAGCAGACTTCTCAGGTGTAAGTAATATTAAAACTAACTGTTTAATCTCTTCTTCTCTTCCAATAGCAGGATTAGTAATATATTCTTTTTCTGTAAAATTTTCACCATAACTTTTTAATATACTAACTTTGCTTTTTCTAATTATTTTATCATCCATAACTACCATTCCTTACATTTTAAGTATATCATAAAATATTTTTTAGGAAAACAACTATTTATAACTAATATCATAATTACTAGGCCCCATAATACATTTACCATCTAAATCAAATCTAGAACCATGACAAGGACAGTCCCAAGTCTTCTCTACTTCATTAAATACCAAACCACATCCTAAATGAGGACACTTATTATAGACAATATGTTCCTTACCTCTATCATCTTTATAAATTGCAATAGCCCTACCATCTATTCTTGTAAATTTAGGATTTCCATTATAAAAAGATTTATTTTTATTAACTTTACTATCTATAAAACTATAAAGATTACTAAAAATATTTATTGGATAATTAATTAATTTCTGTTTATTAAAACATCTTCTAGGATCAAATAACTCTTTATAAATATTATATTTATTATCAATTAAGTCTTTTATTATAGCACTAGCAAGTATACCATTAGAGTTACCCCAAGTATTATAACCAGTAGAAAGTATTAAATTATCATCAATAAAACCTATTAAAGGTAAATGATCCAAAGTCATTAAATCATAATTACTCCATACATAATCATAATCTTTTATATTAGTATTATTCTCTAAATCATTAACCATATTTTTACTATTAGATGCAAAAGCAAGATTAGCAGATGATGATACAGTTAATAAATAATCATTATAGTATCGGATAGATTTTAAAGGTTTCTCTATATTAATAGCATTAAAGTCATAACTATTATTAACACTTGAACATACTAAGAAAGACTTCTCTAAATAACATTTAAACGGCATTAAATAAGGAAGTAAAAAGTAAGGATAATGAAGAGCTAAGACTACTTTCTTAGTCTTTATAATATTACCTTCAGTATAGCATTTAAAATAGTCTCCCTCTTTTTCTATTTTAATTATCTTAGTATTTTCATATACTCTATGACTTAGGCTAATAGATTTTTTAACTATTTCTTTTATAAATTTTAAAGGATGAAAGGTATAAGTCTCATTAACATAAAAACCTGATTCTACTTTCATTCCATTAGGCAATTTCTTAATAGAAGTAGTCTTCTCTCCAAATGATGAAAGTAATTCCTTTTCTTTTTCTATTCTCTTAATATTAGAAGAATCTAACGTATATAAATAAGACTTACTTTTCTTTAAATCACAATCAATATTCTCTTCTTCTATCAAATTACTAACTATCTTTAAAGCC
Source organism: uncultured Bacilli bacterium (assembly GCA_944363705.1). Taxonomy (GTDB): domain Bacteria; phylum Bacillota_I; class Bacilli_A; order RF39; family UBA660; genus Onthousia. The sequence continues at coordinate 3,119 of CALVUY010000031.1, forward strand.
TCCTTCTCTCCTCTATAATAAAGATAAGCTTTATCTCTTCCAAAGATAGATTTTAGTTTAGTATAAATATCTTCTTGTAAAAAAGTTATTTTAGCACTACTTCTACTAGATGCTCCACTACCTATTCTATTCTTTTCAACTAAAGCTACTTTTCTACTATCATCTTTAAACTGATAAAAGGTACTACATCCTGTAATACCTCCACCAATTATTAAAATATCAACATCTATATTTTCCTTTAATGCTTCATAACTATCTTCATTATTAACAGTATCTTGCCAAATAGAAATATTTTTCATATATAATCACATTCTCCTATCTATTTCTATTATGGCTAAAAATTAATCATATATACTATCTCTATCGTAACTAACTACCTCACCAGTATTAGCATTTATTTTATAGTCATATTCATAGTCACCATGAGTAAAATCAATTTCATAAACAAGAACACCATCATCATACTCTTGCTCTGTTCTTAAAAACTGTACAGCATCTTCAGTTAAGTTAGCATTAGTAAGTGCAATATTTTTCGCTTCATCAAGAGGTATACTAGCAGTAGTTGCATTATTTCCATTATTAGTAGAACCATTAGTACTAGAATTATTGCTGTTATTACTATTATTATCATCAGTTATACCATTAGTAAAATATTTAAAATCAGTATAAATAATTCTTCCACCTTCAGTAGAAGTTCTAGCATCAATTTTATATTCATAAACGTTATTATTATAATATACTTCTACTTCATAAATACCTTTATCAAAATCGAAGTCAATATCTTCAAAATATAAATCGCTTCTATTAACATTCATATTAGCAGCAATAATATCCTTAACTTCATTTTCACTAATAAATGTCGTCTTAAAATAAATTAAAACAAGTAAAGCAATTACAACAAGAATACCTACTACAATAATAATTATTTTTCCATATTTTTTCATAATATCTATCCTTTCTATACTTAAATTTTATCATTACATTTTATTTAAGTAAAGATGAATTTAGAAGAAAAGAAGAACCTATAATTGTTCTTCTAATAACTTATCTGTTATTTTCCAATAACCATTTTTATTAGCACCAATTCTTTCAATATATTTGTTATCAATAAGTACTTTAAAATTTCTTATAATTGTTCTTTTATTTACATCAAGCAACCTAGCTAATTCATCTTGTGTTATATTAGGTCTATCCATAATTAATTTTACAATTGATTTTTGAAGTTGATTAAGAAATATATATGATTCATATTTTAATTTGCTTGTTTCTTTTTTAAATTGATTTTCATTAAAAGGAATACTAACTCTTATGTGATTTGGAAAAAAATTAAATATAGATTTAGCATAGCTTTTTAATACTCTTTGTATACCAGTTCCTAATTGTTCAACAAATCCTAAATCTCTAAAAACTCTCATTAATTCAGGATTCCTAGGATTAGAAAAGCCTTCTAAAAATTCATCTTGTGAGACTCCTTCTTGAATACCACCATTTGATGAAATAACTAACTTATCATCAAATAACTCAAACTTCGGTGAATATCCGTTACACCAGTCATTATGAACAAGAGCATTTGTTACCAACTCTTTAACTGCATTATAATCATACAACTTAATTTCTTTTCTAGTTTTATATTCAATTTTAGTGTAAGTTCTATTCTCTAATATTATTTTATTTAAAATGTTATCAGTTATTTTTACTAAAGAACAAAATCCAAAATCTTCATTTTCTATTAAATTAGAAACGTTATTGCCTTTATATTTAGCAAATTGAACAGAAATATTATTATTATCTGCTAATAAGTAAGCTAGATAATTAAATTCATTATTATCATTATAAAAGTCAAGTTTCTTTAAAAAATTATCATTTACTTCAAACCCTTTTTCTTGATAATAAATCTTTAAGGTTTTAAATTCTAAATTTTGTTTAGGTGATTTAATATTTTTTAAAGAATTTCTTGTACGTTTAGAAAATAAATTTAATATATCTTCTTGATTCATACTCTCTACTGAAGAACCAATTCTAATAAAACAACTATCTGGTGTCATACCCATCCCTCTTAAATAATAAGGTCTTTCATTTCCTTTAGCAACGATTATTTGAATATATTTTTTACCATTTTTTTCGTTTAATATAACATCAAATAATCCTAAAGCTGATGGCATAATATTGTCTTTTATTCTATCTTTTATCGTTCTCTGTAATAAATCTAAATTTCCTGTTAAACCTTTTATATTTCCTTTATCATCTACACCTATAAATATATTTCCACCATCTGTATTTAAAAAAGCAATTACTTCTTTTTCAATATTGTCTGTAAGTTTTATTTTAAATTCTGTTCTTTTATCTTCTGTCAATCCTATCATTTAAGTAACACCTCCAATTACAATTATACTAGATGTCACTATAAATGTCACTATAAATGTCACTATAAATTTTACATACAGAAAAAGAAGAACCTATAATTGTTCTTCTAATAACTTAAGCTTAGCTTCTTCTTCCTTTAATTTTTCTCTATCAAGATCAACTATATTCTTAGGAGCCTTATTAACATAATTTTCATTACTAAGTAACTTTTTACGTCTATTAATAGAGTCTTTTAATTTCTTAATATCAGCTTCTAACTCTTCCTTATTAACTTCATTTTTAAAGAAATAAGTAATATCAATCAAACTAGATTTATAATTAATAGATTGACAATCTTCTAAAGGCTCTTTAACTATTAATTCATCAGTAATCTTTAACTGTGATTTATAAATATATTCTAAATCACTTTTAGTATTAAACATTACTAAATCACTCTTCTTAATATCATTAGTAGCTTTTAAATTTCTAATCTCTCTTAAATCAATAATAACTTTAGATATTTCTTCCATCTCTTTATTAAATACAGTTTCACTATCATACTTAGGATAAGTACTAATTACAATAGATTCACTATCTTTAAATGGTAATATAGAATAAATTTCTTCTGTTACATAAGGCATAAATGGATGAAGAAGTTTTAATATAGTTGTTAAAACATCTAGTAAAACACTTTTAGTAGTATCATTCATTAAAGCTTTACTTAACTCTATATAATTATCACAAAAGTCTTCCCAAATAAACTTATATAACATATTACCAACATTATGGAAATCATAACTATCCATATTTTTAATAACATCTTTTATTAAGTTATTCTTTAATGTTAAGATCCATTTATCTGCTTTACTTAAATTTTGATAATCATATCCTGATGTCTTCATTCCTTCAAGATTCATTAAAACATAACGAGATGCATTCCATAACTTATTAATAAAGTTCCAAGTAGATTTTATCTTTTCTTCATCATATCTTAAATCTGTTCCAGGAGCACTATTAGTAGTTAAGAAAAATCTTAAACTATCGGCACCATACTCATCTATAACATCCATAGGATCTACTCCATTACCTAAAGACTTACTCATCTTACGTCCTTCTTTATCACGAATTAGTCCATGGATAAGACAGTCTTTAAATGGTCTTTTACCAGTAAACTCTAAACCTTGGAAAGTCATACGATTAACCCAGAATGGAATAATATCATAACCAGTTACTAAGACATTATTAGGATAATATCTTTTAAATAAATCAGTCTCTTCTGGCCATCCTAGTGTTGAAAAAGGCCATAATGCAGATGAAAACCAAGTATCTAGTACATCTTCATCTTGAACCCAACCATCACCATCAGGTGCATCCATTCCAACATAAACTTCATCACCTTTATACCAAGCAGGTATTCTATGACCCCACCATAATTGACGAGATATACACCAGTCATAAGTAATCTCCATCCAGTGATTCATTGTTTTCTCATAACGTTCTGGTACAAAGTTTACTTTAGTATCTTTATTCTTTTGATTATCAAGTACTCTATCTGCAAGAGGTCTCATCTTAACAAACCATTGTTTAGATAAAGTAGGTTCAACTACTGCATCACTTCTCTCACTATGTCCTACATTATGAGTCATCTCTTCAATACTAATTAATAAATCTTGTTTCTTTAAATCTTCTACTAATTTCTCTCTACACTCTTCACGACTCATTCCCTCATAACCAGGAGCATTCTCATTCATAGTAGCATCTAAATTCATTACAACAACCCGAGGTAGGTTATGTCTCATACCTACTTCATAGTCATTAGGATCATGAGCAGGAGTTATCTTAACAACCCCTGTTCCAAACTCTGGATCAGCATGATAATCTCCTACAATTGGTATTTCTTTATTAACAATAGGTAAAATTACTGTTTTACCAATTAAATGTTTATATCTATCGTCAGAGGGATTTACAGCGACTGCCGTATCACCAAATAAAGTCTCAGGACGAGTAGTTGCAACATCTAAATATTCATCAGTACCAGTTATATAATATTTAATATGATAAAATGCTCCCTTATCCTCTTTATAGATGACCTCTTCATTAGACAAAGCCGTCATCTGTACGGGATCCCAGTTAATAATTCTCTCTCCTCGATAGATTAAACCTTTCTCATAAAGTTTAACAAAAACATATCTAACCGCTTGACTAAGTCCTTCATCTAAAGTAAACCTTTCTTTCGTATAATCAAGACTAAGTCCAAGCTTTGCCCATTGATCTCTAATATTTCCACTATACTCATGAGTCCAATCCCAACAAGCATCCAAAAAATTATCACGTCCATATTCATATTTATCAATACCCTGTTCTTTTAATTTTTTTACAACCTTAACCTCTGTTGCAATAGCAGCATGATCCATTCCTGGAAGCCATAAAGCATCATACCCGCACATTCTCTTATATCTAATAATAATATCTTGTAAAGTTGTATCCCAAGCATGACCTAAATGTAGTTTACCAGTAACATTAGGTGGTGGTATTACTATACAAAAAGGTTCTCTACTCTTATCTTTATCACCTTTAAAATAACCTTTATTTACCCATTCATTATACTTATTTTTCTCTACTTCTTTATGATTATATTTCTTATCTAACATGACCTTTCTCCTCACCTTTCTTCTTATATTCTTCATATCTTTTATTTACTTCTTTTTCTATTAAATCAAAATCATCAAGTGCTTCTATAATTAAATTACCATCTCTCTTTTTAACAGCAGTTGCCTTCCTATCTACATATTTTAAAATCATTTCTTTATTATTAACAAAATAATCATATTGTCTTTTAGTAACCACTTCTGGTATATACATCAATATATTACTAATTGATTCAGCAGTATTATAACAAAAATGTCCAAGACTAGCCATTGTAAGAGGTGCAATATAAGAATCGTTTTCACTAAAATTATAACCTAAATGGTATTTATCAGAAAAATCTTGATACCTATCAACATGATTTTCATTACCAACAATAATTTCCTCAAATAAATCATCTTTTATTTGTTCTTCATCTGGAACAATAATGACTCGTCCTTCTACTTCAAATCTTTTTCTAAAATTTAAATATCCCTTCTCTATTTGTATTAACTCTTCATCTAAGTTTTCAATATATTTTCTTTTAAGATAGCCATCTTCTAAAATATAATTATTAAAACCAAGATATTCATAATTCTTAAAGCTATCTAAGTTAGTATCCAACCATTTTTTCTGATTATCTGATATTAACCAAGGTACATAAAATACTGCTATATTCATATAATCCCAACTGGTTTTAACAACTAAATGTCCATCTTCAGCAAGCCTAGCCGGTGCTATATTACTATCATCATCTCCAAATGAATATGGAAGATTATAAGTATCAACAAAATCTTTTATATATTTTAAATGTTTCTCTCCATTTTTTAATATTCTAAAGAAAACCCCACAATCTAAAATATCCTCATTTGGTATAATATATAATCTATTCTTAATAATAGCACCTCCTTAAAATAAAAAATAACTATAACCTAAGGGCATAGAATAACCTACACTGTACCACCTTAATTTATAGTTATTAAACTATCTTATTATTAATAACGGACTCATACCGTGGTAACTTACTATTATTTCAGAAACCCTGCTCTATTCACTACCTTCCATATATCATATTGTTAATTTCCACCAAACATTAACTCTCTATTAATACTTTATATGTACTCCTTAAATATCAATCGCATTTAAGTGTATTATAAGCTATTTTTTTATATTTTACAACTACTTAATTTTATCATGGGCAAACAAATTCCTAAATTCCTAACATCACTTAATTCTCCAATATAAATACTTTCCCCATCTTTTATAATATTAACATTTGTTATCAAATCATCTTTTATACTTTTAATATCATAAGTTTCTTTAACGAAAGTAAGTAACTCATTTAATTGATAGTCATTTATATCAGAACTTACATAAGCACTAATAGTATCTTTAGTAATAATGCCAATTACTAAGTTATAAGTACTAACTAAATTCACATAAGAAGAAGCATCATTAACTTCATAAAATCTTTTTAAAACACCTAAACACTCTTTCTTATGAAAACTCTTAGTAACCGTTCTTTTAATTATTAAATCTGGCATTATAATAACCACACCAGTATTTCTATTATTTAAAGGATACTTACTGTAATCTTCTAAAACTAAACTAGCCATATTAAATTCTCTATATTTATCAAACATTTTCTGTGAATTATCATCTAAAATTAAGTTTTTCTCTTTATAAAACAATTCACATATCTCATATGGTTTTCTTTCATTATAAGAATAATTATATAAGTAATCATAAAAATCATAATCATTACTACGTAAATTAGCTATAGTCAAACTGTTATTATTATAATTAGATAAAACTTCTCTTAACCCATCAATATCCATCATACTAGGTTTAAGAGGTATATAAACATCAACATCATAATCTTCTAATAAAGTTACTTCTCCCATATTTCCTATCGCTTTATGGAAAACTCTAACTATAGTAGTATTATCATCCAAACTTCTTTTATAAATATCAATAATATCTTTACTGCCATTTTCAAGCTCTTTATCACTATATAATCTTAAAGCTTTACTTAAACCAGGAAAACTTTGCTTAGATATATTCTCATCATTTATAGTAGCAACGTCCTTTAAAACTTTACCATTCTTTATAAAATATAAATCTCCTAAATAGTTAGATTTCATATTTAATCACCTCATATAAATCTTTTTTATCACCTTTTTTAACCAAAGTTTATCATAAAATTACTTACTAAGTAAATAATAGCTATCGATAAAATCAAAATACCAAAGTAACTATAAAGACTTTGGTCTTTCTTTTTCATTATCCAAATAATTAGTATATTCATCTACTATATTTATTCCACATTTTGATTCTAATAATGCTATATCAACATCATCTAAATTACCATATTTCTCTTCTATTAGAGAAAACATTTTATCTTTAACTAAACTTTTCTTATCTATATCTACCTGCCAGTTATTTACTTCTTCTACTCTAATAAGAGAATAAGCAAGTTGTATAAGTTTTATCTCACTTTTAAACATCTCATATCTAGAACTATTTCTCATATCAGATTCTAGTTTATCTAATACTTTAAATATATCAGTTATATGACTATTTTCTCTATAATTTGTAGATGATACTCCTCTATTTATATCTCTTCTATAAAAGTAATTAATACTTGGAACAGATACAACTTTAGATGCTTCCATATATTTAGTATAACTAAAAGAAATATCTTCAAATAAAGAATCTTCTACAAAATAAAAGTCTTTTAAAGTATCTCTTCTAAAAATCTTATTACAAACAGCAGGACTTTCAAAAATAACAGCAGATCTATCTTGAATAGGATTAATTATCTTTTCTTTTCCAATTGCTAGAAACTCCAAATCTCTATTTGCATAACCATCATCTTTTACAAATAATATATCAGTAGTAACAAGTTCTGGATAGTTATTGTTAAGTACAGACTTATACATATCTTCATACATTGTATTTCTAATATAATCATCACTATCTACAAAACCTATATATTCTCCAGTTGCAAGACTTAATCCTCTATTTCTAGATGCACCTTGTCCTATATTCTTTTCATTATGATAAACTTTTATATTAGGATACTTCTTAGCATAATCTAACAAAATATTTAAACTATTATCAGTAGAGCTATCATCTATTAAAATTATTTCTATATCATCAAGAGTTTGATTAATAAGACTATCAAGACAAGTAGAAACATACTCTTCTTCATTATAAACAGGAACTATTATACTTACTTTAGGCATTTTAACCTCCTTTACATTTATTTATATATAATACATCTAAAAATAAATTATATAAAGTAATTTATCTAAAACTATGCTATGATTATACTAGGTGAAGGTTTATGATAAGTTTTAAAAATGTTAACAAAGAGTACAAAAGTAAGAAAGGACAAGTCACTAAAGCCTTAAATAATATTAATATTAATTTAGGTAATAAAGGCTTAGTATTTATTATTGGTAAAAGTGGTAGTGGCAAGAGTACTTTATTAAATATTTTAGGAGGACTTGATAGTAAAACTAGTGGTCATATTTATATTGATAATAAAGATATAGATAGTTTTAGGGAGAAAGATTATGATAGTTATAGAAATACTTATATTGGTTTTATCTTTCAAGATTTTAATTTACTAGAAGAATATAATGTCTTTGATAATGTTATGTTATCTGCAAAATTATTAAGAAAGAAAGTAGATAAAGAAGAAATACTTAATCTTTTAGAACGTCTTGGTCTTAAAGGGTTAGAATATAGAAATATTAATGAGTTATCAGGTGGTCAAAAACAAAGAGTTGGTATTGCAAGAGCACTAATAAAAAATCCTAAAGTAATACTAGCAGATGAACCTACTGGTAACTTAGATAGTCATTCTAGTTTAGAAACTTTTAAGTTATTAAAGGAGATCAGTAAAGAAAAATTAGTAGTTGTTGTATCTCATGACTTAGAGAATGCTAATACCTATGCTGATAAAATATTAGAACTACAAGATGGTAATGCTATTAGAAATGATTTAACTACTGAAGAAAAAGATGATAATACTTTCTCTTTAACTAAATCAAGACTCCCTTTTAAAGAGTGTTTACACTTTGCTTTAACTTCCTTAAAGAGTAATAAAGTTAAACTATTCTTTACCATTATTTTAACAATGATTTCTTTAGTCTTTATGGGAATATCTGTTAATACAAGTATGTTTGATAAAAATATACTTGCAACTGATACCTTAATAGAAAATAAAGAAACATATTATGATATTAGTTATGTTAATATTATTAATTCAACATATAGAACTAAAGAAGAATTACCCATGACTGATGAAATAATTAGCGATTTTGAAAAAGAAAATAATGTAACTGCAAACCCTATGTATTCAATTTTTGACAATAATAGCATCTTATCATTTGAACCTATTAATGATAAAGATACTATTATTCCTATTACTACCTATGTAGAGATTAAAGATGATAAACTACTATCTAACATTATAGGTACTATTCCCAAAACTAATAATGAAATAGTAATTCATAAATATCTTGCTGACAATATCATGGAAAAAGGAATTAAAGATATAAATGGTAATCTCTTTAAACCTACTTCTTATGATAATTTAGTTAATAGTAGAAGAGAACTTCCTTTTGGATTAAATAATGTCATTATTGTAGGAATAATTGATGATGATAACAGTCGTTATAGTGATTTAAATAATCAAACAATACAACAAGACTATGCTAATTATTATGCCAACAAAGCTTATACTATTTATGGTAAAAACTTAGATTTAAAGTTTAATACTACAGATGAAGCGATTTTAAACCATGCTATTTTAAATGAAGATGAAGTCTTAAAAGATGGAATTACTGGTATAAAAGTATATAACAATAACAGTGATGTTATAACTCCTCTTACTAATTTAAACAGTGATGAAGTAATAGTATCTCTTAACTACTTACAAGAATATGTTGATGGTTTTAAAGAAGAGTTAGATATTTATTTAGCAAATAATAATGGTGATTATAATACTCTTTTAAATACTTTTGTAACTAATTATATTAATACTAATAATTTAACAGTTCCTTTTGAAACTCATTATAATACCAAAGGTTATTATAAAGATTTAAAAATAACAGGTGTTAGTCTAACAGATAATTATATTAGTAAAGATTATTTAGAAGAAATAAAGAGTGAAGCAGTTCATAAAGAATTAATTTCCTTTAGAGTATATGATGACAATGAAACATCTCTTTTAAAGACATTTAGAAAATATCCTAGTTACGAAGATGATGCTAGAGGAAAAACATTATTTATAACTATGCCCTATTCTGATGATATAAATCAACTCGCTTATATCTACAGTTTTCTAAATAAATATATAAATATTGTTACTTTAGTATTTATTCTATTTACAATATTACTATTCTCTAACTTTATCTATGTATCTATAAATTACTCTAAAAAACAAATAGGTATACTAAGAGCTTTAGGTACTAATAAAGGTGATATTATTAGAATATTCTTATATGAAAGTTTAACTGTAGGTATTATCTCTTATATAGTTTCTATTATTCTTTGGTTCATTATTATTAGTATCTTAAACAATTCTATCTTCGGTAATAGAGGCTTTATCTTTAATGGTATAGTTACTCATCCTTTAGTACCAATTATTATGTTAATATATACTATTATCATATCTATAATTATTACCATTATATCTTTAAGTAAAATTACTAAGATTAAACCTATAGATGCTATACTTAATAAGTAAAAGAACTCTAATAACTAGAGTCCTTTTCATTTTATGCAAGCTCTTTAATGTAATTTTTTATTTCTCTATCAGTTAAAACATTACCAGTAGAGACAACTTTATCTTCTATCATAAGAGCGGGAATGACATTTATGTTATACTTCTTCTTATAAGTAGAATCTATTTTCTCAATATTAAATTCCATATCAAGTTCACGTTCTACTTTAGATAAGTTTTTTAATATTTTCATACCATTACTACAATTAGCGCCTATAACTTTTATATTTACGATATAATCTCCTCCTTTCATAATTTAAGTATAAAGGAAGATTATGGGAAAACTATGGGCTAATTATGAAACATTAACTAAATCAATAATTAAGTCAGAATATTCTTTATGATTATTAATCCACTTAATAGCATAAGAACAACTACATTTTACTTTAATATTATTTTCTTTAAAATAATTAAAAGCATAAGTTAAAAGTAGATTAGCAATCCCCTGTCCTCTTAAACTTATATCAACATAAGTATGATTAACATCTACAACATTAGAAGATATATAAGGATAATCTACTTCTCCTAAAATATTACCTTTATCATCTAAATATATAGTTCTATTCTCTTCTACTTTAAACATTTTATCACTGCCTTTACTATTTAATTATATAGTATAACTTTACTATTTACTAGCATTTTAACATAATGTTATAATAAAACAAAAAGAAAGGAAGATGTTTATGAAATGTCCAGTTTGTAAAGATGTTACTCTACTAATGAGTGAAAGATGCGGTGTAGAAATAGATTATTGTCCAGAGTGCCGTGGTATCTGGTTAGACCGTGGAGAGCTTGAAAAGATTATGGAAAAAGAAGATACTTATATAAATAAAGAAATTAAAGAAAGTTCTCACAAAGAATCAAAACATTATGAAGAGAAACCTAGAAAACAAAAAAGAGAATCATTTATGAGTGAAATCTTTGAAATGTTTGGAGACTAAAAAATAGTAGTTAAAAACACTACTATTTTTTATTTTATAAGCCTATTTTTTTACTCTCATCTTCCTGTAATATTTCACTTAATACCCATTCATTATTATCATTTTTAACAAATTTCCAAAACTCTACAAAAGATTTATTTTTAGTATCTCCACTGACTATACTCTTTGTCTTAGTATCAACAATATAATCTATCATTTTTCCTTTTATGTAAAACCAAATCAAATCTTTATTATCATCTTTATCATCATAAACAGATACTGGCTTTAGATTAACTAATCTTATTTTCTTTAAGATATTTCTTCTATTATTAATATCCATCCACTCAAGTTTAGACTTAAAGTTCTCATATAAATCTTTATCCATATAGTCTTTCGCTTTACTAATATCGTTATTAGTCCAAGCTTCTTCTACAATATAAAATGTTTCTATTACTCTTTTTTCAATAGTTTTATACTTCCAAGTAATATCTTTATTATCTAATAGTCTTAAATATCTTTTACTATTAAAAGATGCTCTTAGTACTTTAAAATATAAGATTATTGTAGATGCAAATATTATAAGCATAAATACTATAGCAGAAATAATATTAGAAAGAGGACTACTATAACCTCTTCTCCCATAATGTCTACTACTACTAGAACCACCAGAGCTTGAATGAGATCCACTACTTCCTCCACCTGCTCTTAAAATAGTTATAGGACTCTTACAAGTTGTTTCTTTAGCATTTACTACAATAATATTACAAGAAATAACTACTAATAAAAGTAAAAATGATAATAATAAAATATTTCTCATAATCTTAACCTTCTTCTATTATTTTACAAACATCTATCCACTCTTTATAATTAGATGCTCCCTCTAACTCTTTAATAGTAAGTTTTACAGCACTATTACTACTACCACAAGCAGGATAGACTATATCAAAATCTTTTAAAGAGATATCTAAATAAACATTAACACCATCATTTATACCAAAGGGACAAACTCCTCCTACTTTATGACCAATAAGAGGTTCTACATCATCAGCTTTAAGCATTTTTGCTTTCTCATTGAATTTACTTTTATATTTGGAATTATCTATCTTTCTATTACCTGCTGTTACTATTAATATAGGTTTATTATTTACTAAAAATGATA
>CALVUY010000032.1 GCA_944363705.1 uncultured Bacilli bacterium
ATTTTTCTTTTTGCAGTTTTACCTATTTCTATCATTTTGTTGGCTTCAACAAAATGATCAAACACATTAAATTTACTGTTTTTGCAAGATATAATAGCTTTATCTATTACTACTTTGAAATTTCTCCATTCTTTATATTCTAACACTTTCTGTAGTTCACGTGCATACCAATATTCATTTCCATAATCATCAATATGCTTTATATTTTCAAACATGCTGTTAGTATGATTAGTACTAATTTTCTTCATCATTACCTCCTTCTATTTATAATGTGTAAAAACTAATTTCTCTAATTTCCTTATTTTATAAGGTGTTAGGACCGGTTTGGCATAAATGTGGCTCGCCCATTATACTACTTGCTTATTTTCATTCATTTAAATAACCTTCTTCTAAATTGATATGAAGATTTATCTTCTATTTTATTGGTAATTTATCTAATATATTCTTAGTTAACTAGTTGTTCAATTTATATGTTTCATCTATTTCTTCTAACATATTATCTAATTCATTTTTCCAATAACTATTTGGCATTAAAATTAATTTCTTTGTATCTACATAACAAACTGCAACAATTTTTCTTCCATCAAGTATTTCATCTTTACTCTTAAAAACATCATAATAATTTTCATTGGTTGCAAATGATTCTATAAAATATGGTTCTTCTAAGTTAATATGATTAGGAAGAATAAAAATATTATAAACTATATTTTTATTCTTATTAAATTTTTGTTTTGCACAATACTCTGCATATCTAAGTTGCTTATTTATATCATACTCTCCTGGTAAATTACCAATTTTATAATATTTTGCATCTAATATTATAATTTCATCATTATTTTTGTAATCAATTATTGTATCTGGTCTCGATGGATTAATTCTATGCTTTGTATCCTGTATTATTTGTAATTTCTTGTTTAAATATATAGCTTTAGGATTATATTTTCTTAAATCTTTGATACCACCAAACTTTTTGTCAACAATTCTTTCCCAAACATTGTAAAATTTTTTTGTTCCAAATTCAATAACTTGCCTACTATTGCTATTAACATCTATACAATTACTTTCAGTTATAAAATTTTTCAAATGAGTTAGAAAAGCTATTTTATTATCAACATTAGTTTTTAATATTTCTTTTTCTATTATTTTTATCATTTCACTATCTGAAGCAGGTTTTTGAAATTTAGGATAATTAAAATTATAAAACGGACCAATAACCATCGAAATAAAACCTAAACAGTATTTTTGGATTTGTTGAATCTTTCCTTGATAGTTATAATTTATTTTTTTAAAATATATTTCCTGCAACATGTTACTGTTTTTCCACAATAATTTATTATTTGAACTATTTATAGTTTTTTTCCAGTCTATTTTTCCAGAATTATCTTTGTTTTCTTCAACTATATTTTCTTTATATAATCCTATTTTTTGAAAATCTTGTATTAACTGAATTGCTGAAACAAATGAAAACTTTATATTCTTATTTTCCTCATCATTAATTAATTTCATAGAAAGACATTCAATTAAAGATTTTATATCTTTATTATATTTTTCTTTATATTCTATTCCTTCACTTGTGTTTTCATTTTCAATATTATATCCTATTGGAAATATAACTGTTAATTTTTCTATTTCTTCATTTCTAGTAATTCTAATACCTACAAGATAATCTTGAGAATCATCTTTCTTTGCAACCTTTAAATAAATATTTTTTATAAAATCTTGCTTCTTTTTCATTGTACCTTCTTTCTTAGTTAGCATATTTATATATTATTTGTCTCGCTAGTTCATCAAAAGAATAACATAACTTTAGTTCTTCTTCGGTTAAATTAGTACTATTTAATACATTTATAAGTTTTTCTTCTTCATTTTTAAACACATCAAACCATAGATATCTGATTACCTTATATACAAATTTTCTTCTTTCTTCCTCTTCATCTTCTGTATTTTGTTTTTCAGTACGTAATTGATTTTTAGATATATAAAATAGTCCTAATTGCTTATCTTCTTTATTCCATATATTATTTTCAGGATCTAATATAGCTTCATTTATAGAGGTACGAAAATCATTCCATTTAACATTAGAAAAACCTTTAATATATTTTTCACTATATTTTTCTTTATCATATTCTATTGAAAAATAATCATCTATTCTCATATAATCCCATCTTCTACCAAAGGCTGTATCAAGATTAAATACATTTTGGTCTGATGTATTTATAGTCGCTATTATATAAAGATTTTTTGGTATTTTTATATCTTTCTCATTTATTTTTTCACTTTGCATACACTCTTTAATAAAATCATTATTTATAGGATATTCACTTTCACCATTTTCTCTATCTAATAGTTGAAATATATCTCCAAAAATCGCTTCTGCATTTCCTCTATTCATTTCTTCAATAACTAAGGCATAATTACTGCTTTCATCTTTTAATGCTTTAATTAATATTCTTGTAAAAGGACCTGCTACTTGTTTTATTGAATTTTCTTTATCTGCTGTTATTCTATATGTTCCAACAAAATCACTATAAGTATATTCAGGATAGAATATTATTCGCTCATACTCTTTAACTTTTAACTCATTTAACAACTCATTTTTTATATAATAACTTTTACCTGATCCTGGTATTCCATAATATATTGTGTTATATGAAGTATTTATTTCATCTTGATCTTTAATGTTGCATTTCCCATTACTAATTAAATTTATAAAGTTATTATATTTTTCATTATAATTTTTTCCATCTATTTCATTTATTTTTTTAATAATGATTTTGTATATTTCAAACATTTTTATTAAAGTTGTTTCAAAATCATTTATCCTATCTATATCAAGTTTTTCTAGTATAATCTTTTCAGGCTCTTTAGTATCTAAGTTATCTATATATTCTTTTGGTATTAATTCCTTAATACGATTAATACAATTTTTATATATAACTTCCTTGTTGGAAAATCTTTGTTTATGACCGAGTTCTATAGAAATAATAATCTCTTTTGAATCTTTATTTGGGTACATAATATAAACATATACTCCATCTCCGTTACTAAATTTTTTCGAATTATCATTATAATAAATTGACATCTTTGGACTATACTTACGCGAATCTCTTGTAGTAAATTCTGTGCTACTATGGTTCGTATCTAAGTATAAGCCATTTTTAGTTGCTATTTCTTTTACAATATCTTTAATTCTATAAAAAGGACCATAACTTGGATAAGTTGACCTTTTTTTATTGCCACTTTCTAACATTCTTATTGACTCTTTGTAAGTATCAAAATATTCATTCAAATTTTTAATTAATTCCTTATTCATCTTTTATTTAATTCCTTTCTCATAATTTATTAAACTAGCTTCTTTTTTTTAGAAAAATGTTAACTTAATTATATTATAATTTATATTTTTAAACAATATTTTCTACTTTTAATTATAAGCTTTTATTATTTATACAGTTTAAAACTATTTTATTACTTCATTAAATTTTTCCCATATTTTTACCATAGCATATGTATCTAATTCACAATATACTAATAGTCCTTTTCTTATTATTTCTTGCTCTTCTTTGGATTTTTCTTTTAAACTTAAAAATGCTTCTTTTGCTTCACTTCCATTATGAACTACTTTTAAATTATGATAATTAAGCTTAGAATCATTTGGATATAATGCTGGCAATACATATTTAATTGAAGCAGAACCTTTCATTTCTTTTGTATAATATTTTCTTTGTTGAAATGGTTCTAAAAAATCTACCATATTCCTATTTATTCTTTCTAAATCATTTTTTAAATCTGGATACATTGATGCAATTTCTTTATTTCTTGATGGTTCAAAAGCTTTATTATAAATAATAATACTTCCATTATCAGGTATATCTTTTATAAGACTTTCTGCAAAATGTCTAATAAATTCTTTATCATCTATTTCTGCTAAAAATTCTTTATGTTCTAATTTCTCTTCTTCTTTTCTTAGAATATGTAGTGAATATTGGAACGGTAATTGTTGATATGGTTTTGTTCCATCTATTTCGGGAATAGCTACTTGATATGTTTCATAGTCTAAGAAATATAAAGGATACTTTAAAGTTTCCATTATTTTTCTAATTGCTTCTTTATCTATTTTAGGTGGTAATTCATTTAATTCAAATTTTACTTGTTCTAAATATTTATAATTTAAATTTTCACTTTGTAAATCTTCAAAAGATATTTTTCCATCATAATATTTTTCAAATTTATTTTTTAAATGCATTCCTCCTTTGATATCAAACACATTTGGTCTTGGTAAATTTCTTGTACAATATTCCCAAAATTCACATTCATATGGTTTAAAACATTTTATTCCTATATCATCTTTTGGTTCAATATCTTTATTTTTTTCCATATATTTATTAAGTTCATAAATATTATTTTCTATTTCTTTTTGCTTTTCTTTAGCAATCATTGTCACATCTTCAATATTAAATAATCTGTTCAATTCCAAATTTCCTTGCTTGACATATTTATTATTAACATATATTATACAAGCTTTTTTTATATTAAACTGTAATTTATTTAATATATAATATTGATAAGAAATATCATCTAAATATATATCATCAATTTTTGTAGAACTTTTAACTTCATAAATTTCAATACCATCTAAGTCATTTTTTAGAATGTCAACACTGCAAAAATTATTATTATAATTAAATGAAGCTTCTGCTATAACGTTAGGTTTATTTTCTAGTTTTTTTTTAGTTTGTTCAACCATAATGTCAAAGTTTTTGTTAAACGCTATATCCTCACAATCTACAAATAATCTTTTAGCAAGGTTTCCAACTTGTATACCATTTTCTAGTACTGTATTACTTGCTTTTCTTTCTGCAAATTCTGATTTATACTTTTCTAGCCAGACTATTTTTTTACACTGTACTGCCATACAATATCTTGATTTTGATAAATATAAATTATTCATAATATTTTTTTACCTCCAATACTTTAATAAATAAACTCAGTCATCTTTTTTATTTACGTTCCAATATCCTCCATTATTTGAGCCAATTCTTTCAATAATATTATTATCAAGTTTAATTAATGATAATTTATCTTCTATATCTTTTATTTATTTTACTATTTTCTCCATTAATACTGTAATCAATCTAATAAATAATTAACTAAATAAATCTTATCATTAGAATAATTGTTCGTCAACATTTTTTGAAATATTTTTGATACGAGTTTTCGTAAATAAAAACTTTCTGATACAATATCACTACCTAATTTTTTTGTCATAAGATTTTCTGCCTCAGGCCTAAAGTTTGCTAATTTACAAAAATAATTATATATGTTATTATGATTTATAATATCAAAGAGGTGGATATATGTTTAAACAATTATTAACTCAAGTTCAAAATAAGTATAAAGAAAAGTTAGAAGAAAATAAAAAGTATAAAGAATTATTAAATAAAGTGAGTATACTTCCTAAATTTTATAATTATTCTCATCCTCAAAATAATAAACTAACTATAAGTTATAAATTACTTATGGATATATGTCCTGATTTAAATGAAAATGATGCAATTATTTTAGGAGAAACTATTCCAATAGATGAACTTATATTATCTTGTGTTTATGCAAACGAATGTAAAACTAACATTAAATTTTACTTTGTAGCAACTACTAAATATCTATGGCTTGTTAATACAGAAGGCTATCTTAAATATAACTACCAAGACCTTACCATAGAAGTTATAAAAAATAGTATGTTAAGTAAAACTATATTACTTAGTAATATGTTATTTAATATTAATGGAACTAATGAAATACTTCTAACATTTGTAAAACTATTTCAAGATTCTAATTACTTAAAAGATGAAATTAATAAAAAGTTAGAGATGCTATGTAATACTATACCTAGTATTTATTATCTAAATGATATTGCTTCTGGTATTAGTATTGGTATAAACAATGAGATTGTTTTTCATACGAAAACATTTCATTATAAATATAATATTAAGAATATTAAAAATTATGAATTATTACTAGATAATACTGTTGTAGAAGATAAGAAAAGCAATCATAAAAATAGAATTACTGCTAATAAAAATAGTTGTTATGAAATGACAATACGTATTACTACTGATGATAATACGTTCTTAATTCCAATTTTAGAAAAGAATGCTTTTACAACTTTATATTCTTCTACTAGTAAAGAATTTAGAGAAAATAGAGAATTTGCATCTAATATAATTAATATATTAGATGACTTAGATAATAAATTACTAAATGGAGAGTTATAAATTTATTTAGCATTACCTATTCTATCAAATGGCAAAATAATTAAATTAGTTCTACCAAGTAATTGTTCTTCCCTCATAAAACCTAACTCTCTACTATCAAGAGAATTTTCTCTATTATCTCCCATGACTAAATAAGAACTTTTTGGAACAGTATCACTACCTAATTCTTCTATATTAAAGTCATCTGTTTTACCATGTTTAAAATTCTCTTTAACTTTTTTACCATCTACATATAAAGTATTATCAATATATTCTATATGTTCACCAGGTAATCCTATAACTCTTTTAATTAAATATTCATTAGGCATATTAACAACAACTATATCAAATCTTTCAGGTTTATTAAAATAATAAGCTGTCTTATTTAAAATCATAATATCCCCTTCTTCAAGGGTTGGATACATAGATTCTCCATTTACTTTAATAGGTGTTACTATAAAAGCTTTTATAAATAAGACAACTGCAATAATAATTATATATGGCAAAAATGGTTTTATCTTCTCTTTCATATTTAATCCTTTCTAATACATTAATATTATACATCTAAATTAATGTTAAGAAAAGAAAAAAGAGGAACTATTGTTGTCCTCTTTCTTTAATACGATATTGACCTACTCTTCCTCTTAGGAAGTTTAGTTTAGCACGTCTTACTTTACCATGTCTTAAGACAGTAATACTAGCAATCTTAGGTGAATGGATTGGGAATGTTCTTTCAACACCTACACCACTACTCATTTTACGAACTGTAAATGTTTCACTAACACTTCCACCACGACGAGCGATTACAATTCCTTCAAAAGCTTGGATTCTTTCACGTTTACCTTCAATAATCTTAACGTCAACACGAACAGTATCTCCAACTCTAAATTCAGGAATGTTCTTATTAATTTGTTTTTCATTAATTTTGTCAATTACGTTCATATAAGATCCTCCTTTACCTATAACCAATGCTCATAACTAAAGAGCCAGCGGAACATTTTTTTGACGGTTTTAATTATATCATAGCATTAATCATTTTGTAAAGGATTATTTTCACTTATTACTCTAACAATCGCTTTATTACTAAAATCTAAACTATTAATAACCTCTCTCATTGTTGTAATATTCATATTCTTAATAAGCTCTACATAGTTAGTAATAACCTTATGATAGTTAATTAAATCATCTACCACAGTATCTACAATACTATCAGCATAATCACTTTTAATTACTTCACTAGATATCCATACTTTCTTTATTCTTTCTAAATCTTCTTCTAAAACATTTAAATTGTTAAGATAGTTTTCTAACTCTTTTAGATAAACTGGATAATTTAAAACATCTGCTTCTATCATAAAAGTAATAACATTACCTACATCTTGAAAATAATAACCACTTCTACTAACTAAATGTCTTTTTCTTATCATTTCTCTAAAATCTGAACTTGCTCCAAAACATAAAGATACTAACATATTAAGATATAAGTCTAAAGTAACTTTATTTTTAATAGGAAACTTAGCTTTATCCATTTTAAATCCAATAGCAAGTTTTTCTACTTTTACATCTTTTTTTATCTCTTCATAGTCTTTAACTACTTTAACTGATTCTTTATAATGCTTTATCTTAATAGTATCATCACGTTCTAAATTAAATCTTGCTAATGCACTAGTAGTAATCTTTACAACTTCATCAGGATCTACCGCCCCTCCTACTACTAAAAACATATTACTAGGGCGATAGAAAGTATTATAACATTTATATAAATCATCTTTAGTAATCTCTTTTATACTCTTAATAGTACCAAGTATAGGAGTATTATAAGGAGATACTTTATAAAGATTCTTATTTATAGTTTTATAAGCAAGATAATCAGGACTATCATCATTCATCGCTGCTTCTTCACATATTATTCCTTGTTCTTTTTTTACATTTTCATCAGTAAAGTATGGACTATTAACAAATGTTAATAAATATTCTAAGTTTTCTTTCATTTTCTTATTACCAGTTACAACATAACAAGTATTTTTATAACTAGTAAAAGCATTAACATAACTACCTGTTTTAGCATAGAAATCAAAAGGTTTTATACCATCTTTACTTTCAAACATTTTATGTTCTAAGAAATGAGCGATACCACTAGGAAAAGAAGTCATTTTACTCATACCTTTAGGTACAAACTCATTAATAGCAGCCCCATAATAAGTACCATAGTTAAAATAATAGTTTTTCTTTTTACTAAATTCATTATTAGGAATAATAATAATTTCTAAACCATTATCTAAAACTTCTCTATAGATAGTTTTATCTACATTTTTTAGTTCAATTTTCTCCATTATCATCACTTCCTTCTAGAATATAAACAGTATTTATTTTTACTTTTTTAGCAACAGCGATGATTTCATCTTTAGTTACTTTTAACATTTTCTTACGTTTAGTTTCAATATCATCTACTCCAAGTAATTCTATCATATAGTAACTTTCTATAATTTGAAAAGGACTTTCTATTATATCATCAATCGCACTAGTATAGTATTCTTTCGCTTTTTCGATTCTATCATCATCTATTTTACCTGCTTCTAAGTCTTTTAAAATCTTTTTTACAATATTAACGGCATCAATACTTTTATCTTTAGTAATACCACCTCTAATAATAATTAAGTTATCTAATTTATTAGGAGTACTACTTACATAATAAGCAAGGGAGTTTTTTTCTCTAATCTCTGTAAACAATAAAGATTCTGAACCTCCACCAAGTATAGCATTATATAAAGAAAGAGGATAATTTCTTTCATAGTCTGTTAAGTTATTAAGAGATAATGTTATTATTAAGTTATCTTGTTCTGCTGATGTTTTTTCTTTAACTACTTTTGTTCTAGAAGTTTTCGTCACTTCTACTAAAGCTTTTATAGGTTGTTTTTTAAAGGTATTTATCTTAAACTTTTCTCTTATAACATTTGTAATATACTCTTCATCTACATCTCCTAAAACAAAGATATCAACAAAGTTATGTTTTATCATTTCTAAATAATAATCATATAAATTTTCTTTAGTAATTTTCTCTAAGTCTTCTAGATAACCAATACCTCTATAACTTATAACACTTTTACTATCTGTCGCTTCTAATCCTTTGATTAAAGCATAAGTCATTTTATTTTCAACTAAACTATTAAGATCTGCTTTATATTCTTCATAAACAGTATTAAAGTCTATCTCATCAAAAGCTTTATTAGTAACTTTAGGATTAAAGATTAAAGAATCTAATAAATCTAAACTCTTCTCAAAGTTACCTTCTTCAGTATATTTATCATGTAATACTTTTAGACTAATACCTGTATCTAGATAATTACCTATTCTTCTATTAGTACCAGAGATATTAGCAGCATATAAGTCTTGTTCAGCTTTCGTAAGTTCTACTTTAGTTCTGTAATCATTACTACCAAGCATCATAATACGACTTAAAAAATTACGTTTCGTAATATTTTCTTTTAAAGCTTTTTCTCTAAAAAATATCTTAACAGTAATAGTCTTATAAAGATTAGTTTTAATTATATGAAGATTATATGCTCCTATTTCTTTCTTTACATAATTCATACTACACCTTACCTTTCTATATTATCGCCGATTCTAATGCAATTGTAATCATTTCATTTAGTGATTGTTCCCTCTCTTCACTAGTTAGACTTTTTTCATCATAGAAAGAATCTACAACAGTCATTAGGCACGATGCTTCTCTTTCAAATTTATTTGCAATATAAAATAGTCCAAAAGCTTCCATTTCTACTGATAAGAAATCATCATCAGGGAAATTAGATTTAAACTCATCAAGGGAACTACTGTATAAATCAAACACATCACTAGTAATAGTCTTACCAACTTTTAAAGGAATATTCTTATTAGTTGCAACTGTTTTAATTTTTTCATTTAAAGACTCACTTGATTTAATAAAATCTATATTATTACCATCTAATAACTTAGGAAAATATGTTTTGCAGTATGCCCCACTAGATAATACAACATCTAGGACTTTAATATTTTTATTAAAAGAACCACTAGTACCAATACGAATTATTTTCTTTACATCATAGAATTTATATAATTCATAAGAGTATATTCCAATACTAGGAATACCCATACCTGATGCAAAGACTGTTACTCTTTTTCCTTTATAATAACCAGTATAGCCAAACATATTTCTAACTTTATTAACTAATTTATAATCAGTTAAGAAATTCTCGGCAATATATTTTGCACGTAGTGGATCTCCTGGCATAAGAACTACCTCGGCAATATCTTCTTTTTTACTTTCAATATGTGCTGTCATAATAATCCTCCTTAAAAAAAGACTATAAAAATGTTAACTTTTTATAATCTTATTATTAACACTTCCTATTAAAATTATAACTTAATTAGTTTAAAAAAGGAAGTTAATTTTTGGTAAAATCTGGTACATAATTTTTAATCCTCATATAAACCATGAATTTTCTCTAAATCACTATCACTTATTTTTTCTAATACCCATTTCTTATTATCTTTAACTAAACTAAAGTTAATAGTATAACTAGCTTTATCTGTTACTTCTTTCATAGCATTTATCTTATAGTGGTCTATTTTCTCTTCTCTAGTATCTTCTTCATCGTCAGTGAACTCACTATCATGTTCCTCTATATAGTCTTCCGCTTCACTTAAAGCATTATTATAATCAAATACTTCTAGTTCAACTATAACAGTTGCAGTATCACCATTAGTTTGCTCATTTTTTATTTTATAAGATAAGTTTTGATACTGTTTAATCATTAGTTCTTTATACTCTTCTTTATATTCATCACTATAATCACTATTATCTACAACATTATCAAGTTCAGTTAAAACGGTACTATCTAATATCTGATATTTACCTAAATACTCTTCTACTCTTCTTGTTGGAGTATTCATCATATCATTACACCCTGTTACTAAAATTAATGATACTAACAATAATAATATTTTTTTCATTTTTATCACCTATTCCTATTATTAACAATATTTTATTATTTATACTATTTGACAAGAAAACTTATTTGATTTATAATTTATATCACTTTGAACAAAGTAAAATATTTAAATTTACTAAGCAGAGGGGTTATATAATGAATAACAAAAATAAAAAGGATTCTTCAAAAGAAGAATTAAAGATAGATTTAGAAGAGGTAGAAAAATTAATAATAAGTTATACTCAAGAAGTAATTGAACAATATGAATATATGAAAATTTTAGAAGATAAAGATGATACAAAAAAAGAAGAAATTACTAAGACTTATAAACTTAGATAATCACTTCTTTTTTATTGTTGTTAGTTTTAAAAGATTATATAATTTATGATGAAAAGAATTATAGTCTTTAGATATTTCCTTTTCTAATATAGTTAACTTATCATTAAAAGATTCTACATCATCTATAAAAAACTCTTTATATAAATAATTTAGTTTAGACTTTTCTTTATTTTGTTTAATTTTTTTTATCTCTTTAGTTAAAAATCTTCTTTCCTCTTCTTCTTTTCTAGTAAGATAAGAAATATTATTAGTTTTACTTATAACTTCATATGGGATATCCATTACTACTAAATCTTCTCCTATTTCTAAAATTTCTTCTTCTTCATCTATTAAAAGACTACTTTTATACATAACATTACCTTCATCATCTAGTTCTAATGCTAGAGACTTTTTCTCTGTAGTAACAATAAAGGCATAATCTATTACATCTATTTCATTATGAAAATAACTTTCACTTTTATATTTTATCTTAGAAAGAAAACTCTTATCTATTTTCACTTTAGAGGTTAATAAATCTTTTAATAAAGATTCTCTTATCCTAATAATAGGCATTTTTTTAATATGTTCTAAATCATCTTCTAAAGTCCATTCATAAAATTCTTTTAATCGTTCTCCTTTTGTCCAATTAAGTAAAATATCATATGTATATATCACAGTTTTTTCTCCTTTCTAAAAGCAATTAGTAAAAGAATGATACCTAATAATAAAGTATAATTCTTTATATTAGAAGCCATAAATATTAAGTATTCTTTAATAGAATATCCAAATGTAAATAGATTAGAATAAACTATAAAATAAAAGAAACCTATAGTTGTTAAAATAAAACCTATTACTCCTATAATTATATGTTTAATAATATCACCTAATATAATTTATTCTAATTTATTTTTAGTATACAAAAATAATTATTTTTTATACGAAAAAAAGTTTAAAGAAGCTCTTTAGTTGTTTCTATTTCTTTAGCATCTTTAAACTCTACTTTATTAATACTTTCAAATTTTTTACTTATTTTATCTGTTGTAATAGAGACATTTTCTACATCTTTATTAACCGCTTGAATACTACGAGATAGTTTATCCCAACGTTCTTTATATCTTGCAAATTCTAGGCTTAATTTATTTAATTCTTCATGAATAATAGATGTATACTTATCTTTTTCCATATTCTTAATAATCATTTGTATTACTGTTAATGTTGACATTAAAGTAGTTGGACTAGTTAACCAAACTCTTCTTTTATAGGCATATTCTATTAAATCAGGATGATAAGCATTAATCTCTGCAAATATCGCTTCAGCAGGTAAAAACATAATCGCTTGATCACTTGTAACACCATCTATAATATATTTACTACTAATAGCATCTATATGTTTTTTAACATCATTTTTAAAAGCTTTAGTAGCAGCATCTCTTTCACTTTTAGATAAATCTTTATTAACCATTATTTGATAATGTTCTAAAGGGAATTTAGAATCAATTGCAATAGTACCAAGAGGATCTGGTGCGAAAAGAACAGAGTCTGCAATAGTTCCATTAGGTAGTGTATATTGTAATCTATAAATAGAATCATTACCTTCACCAAAAACATTTACTAAGATATGTTTTAAATTAACTTCTCCGTAAATACCTCTTGTTTTTTTATCAGTTAAAATACTTTGTAAAGAGATTATATCAGTAGATAGTGTATCTATTTTCTTTTGAGCTTCATCAATCTTACTAAGACGTTCTATTACTGAAGTAAAAGTTTTATTAGTCTTTTCAAAATTCTGATTAATTCTCTCATTAACTGCTTCATTAATTGCAAGTAATCTTTTCTCTAATCCTTCATTTAATTTAGTAAAGTCATCAGTCAAATTCCTAGTTAAACCATCTTTAAATTCATTTAACTCTTTAATAGTATTAATCTCTAAATTATTAAGTCTATCTGTTATTTTAGACTCATTAATATTTTTCATAAGAGATATAACTATTAAAATAATTATTATTACAAGTAATATTATAATTAAGTAATCCATAAATAAATCCTCCCATATATAATATACAGGTAGAACAAACTTTCGTCAAGAGTTTTTTTCATAACCAGATTTTATACTATAAGTATGATAACCTTTAGTATTTAAGATATTTGACAGTCTTTTACTAGTAAAACCAGTTTCACATATTAAATAATATGTTTTATCAATTGATAAATACTTCTCAGGCATAGTCCTTAAAACTCTTAAGGGGATATTAATAGAACCTTTAAGATGTCCTCTTTCATATAAATAATGGTCTCTAATATCGATTATATTAGGATTATCTAAATATTTAATCTCTTCATAATCTATTTCCATACACAACACCACTATATTATATGAAAAAAAGAAAAAGAGGTAAGTCCTCTTTAGTTAGATAATTCAATATTAAATGGATTTTGTAAGGTCCCATCACCACTTGTTATTATGACGTTTGATTTAAGGTTTAGGGAAGGTTTAATGCTTGGGTTATTGGTAAGAGATTTTGCAGTTGCAGTACCATAACTACTAGTATAATACACTACTGAGGTGCTAAATGGTGTTAAAACCCAATAAGGAGTAGTTAATCCTGTACTTGTAATACTATTTTTTAAAGCATATTGTTCAAATTGTCCTGTCATCATTTCCCCTATTCTTAATAAGCCTACTTTAGCATTCGTTATATTAGAAGTCAAACTACTCATATTAATATCTGTATACTTTGCCAATCTATAAGAAATACCATTCCCTACTGTTCCTAAATACCAAATAGTATTATCTTCTATCATACCACTGTTTTCACTGCCTACATAATTTGCTAGATATTCTTCATTAAGAAAACTACCTATTGTATTAGTACTAAAATAATATACATTATCACCAAAAGCAATATTTTTAAATACTCCATTTTCCTTTAATGGTTCTGCACTAGTTATCTTAGTTAATCCCTCTGTTTCATGACTTACTATTCGATATAAGTTATTTTCTCCAGTTCCAAAACTTATGTATTCTCCACTGTATCTATTAGAAAGTAATGTTCCAGATAAATTAGCATCATTATCTCCTTCTAATCTGTATGGATTTTCTTCACTTCCATCTCCTGATACTATCTTTATTTCTGGTTTTAAATTTATTGATGGACGTGTACCTAATGCATATAATGATGAATTATTAACTGCATTACCATTGTAATAGATTAAGCAAACACGATTTGAATCATACGGTGTTAATGTAGTCCAATAAAGTCCATTATTTAAATAACCATTACCAGCTGATGATCCTATATAACTTGTCTGATATTCATATATATTAAGTAGTCCTATAGTATCTGTTACTGTTGTCTCCCCATTAGGTCTTGTTATACTTCCTAAAGCTCTATCATCCTCTGTTGCATCCCATACTGCATCCGTTGCTATAAACTTATCTGGTTCTCTTAAATTACCTAAAAATCCATCTACTGTTGTGTCATTTAACCAGTCTTCCATATAACTACCTTCAAAAGCACTACTACCACTTGAATAATTAATTGCACTTATATTCCATTGTGTTACTAATTTAACTGTCTTTGCTTCATTATTAACACTAACCGCTCTCCATAATTTTCCACTATACCATACATAATTATTAGGATACTGTCCTGTAGTAAATGTATCATATCCATCATCATACATATTATCTTTACTTATATTACTTAATACTACTGTCCCTACTTCTCCTTTAGAAATTATTTCTTCAAACAAATGACCATCTTCTGGTAGACTTAAATCATTATAATCAAGTCCTACATTTACTCCTAAATTAATTGTTACACTACTACCTGAATTATTTATTACTCTTATTATATAACTATTACTACTTCCTGTTGTATCTACTTTTTCTAGATTTATTCCTTTTTCATCTGGAAATATATTTGTTCCTTCTTCTGTTATATATCCTACTTTAGTATTAGATGGTAAGTCTCCTAGATAATTGTTAATCTTTAAATTATTTAATATTAAAACTTAACGAATTTTCAAAATTAAATTAACAAATTGGAAAAAATAGGATAAAATATCTTAAAAAATATTTTTTAAATTATATTAACTAACTATGATTAAAGTCATAGTTTTTTTGTTAGAAATAAAAAAAGAAAGACCCGCCAAGATTTTTCTTTTTCCATCAACTAACAATATATGAAAGCGATGTGGTTATATGATAAGTCATAATTGTAAAAATTTCAACCTTTTTTTAAAAAATGATGTCACATTTGTGATTTTTCAGGGAAAATGTTACAAAAATAGTATGTCAATTATCAGGGAAAATGTTACACTTTATTTTGAATAGA